>JAGDBY010000171.1 GCA_017958765.1 Bacteroidales bacterium
CAGAGAGTTGGATCTCCAGACTCTCTCTAACCTGCTTTGGTCTGCATGGGGCTTCAACAGAGCCGACAGGAGGACCGCTCCGACTTCTCACAACCGCCAGGAGGTGGATCTGTACGTCTCACTGCGCAGCGGCACCTATCTCTACGATGCTGCAGCGAACACACTGGTTATGATAAACGGGGATGACCTGAGAATGGCTTCCGCTATGCAGGACTATGTTGCAGACGCCCCTGTCAATCTGATAATTGTATCCGATACTACAAAAATTATCGGCAAGACTCCGCAGGGTGTCACCGAGGCTATCTACGCCAACGCCGGCTTTATCAGCGAGAATATCTATATGTTCTGCGCCGCTTTCGGCCTGGGCAGCGTGACAAGAGCCCTTGTCCCTAAAGAGGAGTTGGCAAAAAAAATGAACCTGAGGGATTCTCAGGTCATTACTTTGGTCCACACGGTAGGGTACACTCTCTAACGTACGAACATACTGCAGAATAAATAGAGCAGGCCGGAAACCACTATCGTAGCGGGTATTGTCAATACCCAGGCTCCGATGATGTTTTTGGCTGTGGCCCAGCGCACGCTTGCCATCCCGCGGGTGAGTCCGGTGCCTATTATCGCTCCCGTGATAGTGTGGGTGGTACTAACAGGGATACCGAAGAGGGCGGTGATGATAAGTGTCAGCGCGCCTGACAGCTCAGAGCAGAAACCCTGAGGAGGAGTCACTTTGGAGATCCCTTCTCCGAGGGTTTTTATAACCTTTCTTCCTCCGATCACGGTACCGAGTACAATCACTGCATAAGAAGAGAAGAGCAGCCAGTACGGCACGAAAAGGCCTGAGGCTGAGGATTCTCCCGCTACAGAAGCCGGGTTGATGATGCTTGTCAGCCAGTGATCCGGATTGGTGGCGGCGAAGGAGTAGAGCAGAATGGCTACCACACCGATAGTCTTCTGACCGTCGTTTCCTCCGAAACCGAGTGAGAATGCAGCCGAAGTTACGAGCTGAGCTCTTCTGAATCCGTGCTCGGCTTTACGCCTGTTGGAATTCTTGAAGAAGAGCATTATCAGGCAGTTGAACAGGAATCCCATCAGAATGCCGAGGAGCGGCGCTACCAGAATGAACAGGACTATGGTCCAGAATCCGCTCGAGATAACGTGGCTCCAGCCGAAGCCGAAGAATACCGGGCCTACCAAGCCGCCGATCAGAGCGTGAGACGCTGAAATAGGGAGTCCCAGGCTGGTGCAGACATAAATCCAGATGACGGCCCCCAGAAGGGCGCAGAATATAACCAGAGGGGAGATTACGGTAGGGTCGATAATGCCCTTACCCATAGTTCCCGCCACTGTCATAGGGAAGATGAATGCTGCGCTGAACTGCCAGAATGCCGTCCAGGCCAAGGCTCCCTTAGGAGAGAGCGCTTTGGTGGTGATGGCCGTGGCGATACAGTTAGCGGCGTCATTCATTCCGTTGAGGAATGTAAAGCCGTAAGCCAGCAAGGCTGAGATAATTACCAGTATAAGCATCAGACTTAACTCATTTTTACGATTATGGACCTGATATCCTCTGAGAGGTCTTTAGCCTGGTCGGTGGTATCCTCGAGAGCCTGAACTATGTTCTTCCCTTTGATAAGCTCGGCAACATCCTGCTCATTGTTGAAGATGTAGTTCATATAGGACTCGTAGATGTCATCCACAATGTGCTCTATCTCTTTGATTCTGTCGCAGAGCTCGCTCACTTTGGCTGTATTCTTCCTGAATCCCTCGAACAGGAGGGTGGCCTCTTTTACCAGTTGAGTGTCTTCGAGAATGTAGTTGGCAATCTGAATAAGTTTCTGGTCTGTCTTAGCCGGTTGATAAATAGCTATTTTCTTGGCGCTGTCATTGATCATATCCAGGAAGGCGTCCATCGTGGAGGCCATTTTGTGGATATCCTCGCGGTCGAACGGGGTGACGAAAGCATTCAGGAGCTCCTCGAGAATCTTGTCTGTAATCGTATCACCTGCCGTCTCGCACTCTTTGACGCGGTGCGCCAGCACTTTTCTGCTGTCGATATCGGTCTCCTGAGTGATCTCAACCAGGTATGTGGCAGCTTTTACCGTAATTTCCGCCTGTTTGATAAACAGCGGAAAGAATCTCTTTTCTTTTACAACGAATAACTGTAAAAAATTGTCAAGTTTCATAAAGTTCAACAATAATA
>JAGDBY010000172.1 GCA_017958765.1 Bacteroidales bacterium
TGTTTGCGTTCTTTGCCAAGGGCCTGACCTTCTGCGCCGGATTGTCTTCCCTCAGTCCGTCCTCTATTGCGACCTGGAATATCTGACGGAGAATCGTCAGCACATTATTGGCCGTCTTGTTTGAGATCTCTGCGGAGACAGGCAGCCCGATGAGCCAGCGGTTGATGTCTCCCACCGTAATTGATTCGATAGTCCTCGTCTTGAAATAAGGCAGCACATAATTGACCAGATAATACCTGTTGGTCTTGGCTTGTTTCTTCGAGTATTTATACCCACGCCTGACCCTGCTCTGGATGTAAGGGCATTTCTCATAGATGAAGAAGTCCTCGGCAAACTCAGCAAAGGCACTGACCTTCTTCCTTCCGCCGGGATTAAGAAGTGTTCCCGTGCGGATCCTTTCAGAGACCACGAGCTGTGCTGCGGCCTTTGTTTTTCTGGCTGTTGAAAATCTTCTTCTTTTGCCAATTTCATCATAGGTCCAGTAATACCAGACCCCGTTTTCCCTGCGATAAAGAGTAGCTGTCCCGATAACCATCCATTCCTCCCGGTTTTGTCAAAGTGTACACAGTTGGTGTACACAGAAGAACGGAGACAATCGTAAATCCAAGCGCTGCAAACACTTGTAATAAGCGGCATACGGGAGTCGGAAATAAGACCGCTCTATCCTTCTTTGCTATCTATTGTTACTGTATGTAATTGATTTTGACAAGAAGAAGATAAATGCCGTTCCAAGTGCCTCAAAGTGTACACAGTTTTGTACACAGAAAAGCCCCCCGGGAATCCCGAGGGGCAGAGACAAATAAAACCAGGAGAGAATCAATCAAGATTCGTGTCTCTTAAAATTTTCAGGTAGTCCTCCAGGGAGATTGCATAATTCTCCCAGAGCTCCCACGCCATGAGATATGTTGCAGAGTTCTCAACAGCATCTGCGAAGTTGTTAACATCTTTGATCCTGAACGAGCTGTCGTCAGGTCTCGCATCGAAGAGCATCTGAACCGCAGGACCGATGTCCACAGGCTCGGGCTCGGCAGTCACTGTTCTGCAGCTGACGAGAACGAGCATTGCAAACAGGATAAGAATCAGAATCTTCTTCATTTGTTTCTATCCCTCCATGCAGTCGCACGCTGTGCGAGCTTCTTTGCCGCCTCGATTGCGTAGTCCATGTTGTCGTCTTTCTTGGCCTCAGACAACTCACGCTCAAAATCGTTGAAGAAGCCATAGACAGCCGCTTTCTCGGCTGTCATCTGCTGGACTTCCTTCGCTGATTCCTGAATGAGAGTCTTTTCGGTCTCGGCCTTCTTGACCTTCTGCTTCTGCTCAGCGACCTTCTGTTCCTGCTGCTTCTTGCCGGATCTCCTACCCGACAGGAAAGCAAGGGCGAGAACAGCAAAGCCGACAAGAGCTGCCCAACCACCGGATCCCATAACCACCTCAGAATTTAATCGGCTCGTTGTGCTTGTCCACGAGCTGGCCAGCCTCGTTGCGGAACACTCCACGGACCTCAGTCTTCTCAAGCTTCTCTTTCGGCTCAGGCTCTTTCTCTTTCTTTTCTTCTCTGTGCTCGAAAATCCTTTTTATTACAAACATCGAAAAGATGAGCTGAATACCATAGATTGCGCCGATCCAGAACGGAAGAAGAGCTCCGTTGCCCGGAAGCGGCATGCCCTTCTGAAGAATGCAGCCGAACCAGATGCAAAGTGTCCAGACAAAGATCTGAAGAACAATCATCTTCACTGCCTGAAGAATAGCCAGGCGCTTTTCGTTGCCGGCCCATTTCTTCTCAAGCCACTCAATCGGCTTCTTGACTGTCGCCTCGGCCAGAAGTGCAGTAAGAAAACCCATTCCGACAAGAATCAGGAAGCTCCAGCCATAGGCTTCGAGAAAGCTTCTGATGACATCAAAAACACCAAGTTTTTCCATATATGGTTCTCCTTATAATCCCCAAGTTTTGGTTAGTAATGACAGAATGGTTGTCACAGCTCCGGCTGTGGTCCCGTTCTGAATTGTCGAATAAACAAGTGCTGCAGATGACAGAACGATTGCGAAGATCAGAAGCTTGTTCTGGCGGCTGAGCTGCTTCTTCAGACCTGCGTCCCGGAGAGCCTTGTCCTGCTCTGCCTTCTGCATTTCCGTCATGAATGTTGTAAAGGTTTCATCGAGTTCCTGAACCTTTTTGACCAGCTTCTGTGTAATCTCTGAATTGTTCTCTGATGCCTGCTTCAGCTGCTTTACGTCATCAAGAAGAGACATGATTGATTGATAGTCTTTCGCAAGTTTGCCCTCAACCGTAAGCAATCTTTCGGAATGCCGCTCAAGGGTGTCCTGTATGCGGTTGATAACCTGTTCGATGTTGTCCATTATAAAAAGAGCTCCTCATAAGATATGTGTATGAGGAGCCGAAATTCACAGCTGTTTTAATTACCAATTCTGGTTCTTTGCCATCATTCTCATGGCTTGATTGGCCGTCTTCTTTATGTAATGGCTTGTAGTCGCTATGCTCTCGTGGCCCATGAGACCCTTGAGCAGTGCAGCATCCTTTGTCTGGTCATAGAGCTCCCTGGCGAAGAAGTGACGATATTCATGCGGATTGGTCTTGCACCTGATGCCGTATCTCTTCTTGATCCTGCGGAGAGCTTCCCGGACATAATGAGGCCCATAAGGGATCATGCGCTCGTTGTCCGGTTTATCCTTGGTGTAAAGGTATAATGTTTCCCGGAGAGTGTGCGAGAAGAAGACGGTCCTTTCCTTGCCGCCTTTTCCCCAGACTGTTGCGTAGCCTCTTCTGAAGTCTCCATACGTTATCTGTGTAGCTTCTCCGATTCTCGTGCCGGTTCCTGCGAGAAGTTTCACGGCTATATACCAGTGGTATTTCTCATCCTTCAAAAGGTGATCCAGAAGAAGGTGATAGTCGTCAATCTCCATTCCGTCAACAGCAAAAGGATCGTCATTTATCTTGACTCCCTTGATGCCCTTCTGGCCTATCCACTTGGCATAGCTGTTAAGTGCTGCAATCATCAGGTTGATACTGCGTGGTTTCTTCTTCTCTGCGACCAGCATGTCACGATAGGCCACAGCGTTCTGCGGTGTCCATACTTCAAAGCCATGAATAATGAAGCTTCTCACGCTGTCCAGGTATGCACGCTTTGTGCACTGAGAATAGTCGAGCTTGTCCAGATGTTCCTTGAATTCATCCAGCTTGAGAGCGGATGTTCCGATTGTGTAGTTAGTGATCATAGTAATTCTCCTAGTTGTGTTTCTTCCTGGCATCGGTTACTATGGTCTTGTCCGGGAGTCCAAACTGGACAAGACCTGAGCTGAAAAGTGAAGGTCTTTTTTTATTTCTCCGTAGCCTCCTTATGGTCGGCTATCAGCCGTTTGATTCCGGGCGAACCTAGACCCTTCGATTTCTGATAAAGCTCTTCCTCTCCGGGGAAGAACCGAAGTATTATCTGCTTCGTATTCTTCCTGCGGTAATTGTTCACCGCCTTCTTCTGTGCTTCAGATGTTGCCATTTATGCCTCCTATTTACACAAGTTCTCCCGAGCCTTCTTCTATAACAGACTCGATGCCCTGTGCCTCAAGCTCCTCTTTGTACTCTTCGGCCTCTGCGTATGTAGCAAACTCCTGCGGCATGTGGGCCACCCATCCCTTTTCATCTGGTTCCTCAATCGGAAAAACACAATACACCATATTCCTTTCTCCTTTGCAGGGCCTCAGCCCTGCTTACTATCGAAATCATCCAAGATGCCCTGCAATTTCTGATGAAGAGCTTCCCAATGTTTTCCACTGTCTCCTCCCTCTCTTGCGGTAGACCAAGCTGCCGTACAAGAAAGAAGCAGGTTGCATATCTCAATTCTCTTTAACTTCATGTCTACTATCATTTCGTTTGTGTCTGTCATGTCTGTTTCCTCCTGACATCTTTATTATGGGGTATACCCTAGAAAGTGTCAAGAAGTATTTTCAAAAATTTTTCAGATCATGCAGCACCTGGAACCGGTGCGATAAACGCTATTAGTGGGTCATTAAAAATAAAACACGCGACAAGAGAGTATCAAGTTACAGTTGACGCACACGGTGTTTCTGCTGTTACTTTAGATGGTTTTGGTGCAAGTGATTACGTAGTTTTTGTTATGACTAAAAACAGTTATCCTTTTATCCCTGTTCAGAGTAATAATGGAAATTGGAACGCTTATTCAAATTTTTATCAGTATTCGGGAATGTACACATTTGACGTCTTTTACTTCAATTATTCTTAAGGACTACTGTTTCTAACTAAAATGTGATTGTTGAATCTGCAATTAAGGCAA
>JAGDBY010000027.1 GCA_017958765.1 Bacteroidales bacterium
AGCAGGCTAAGGAGCGGATCGAAGCTCTCAGGGAGGAACTTTCAAAACATAATTACAACTATTATGTTTTAAATGCCCCTACCGTCAGCGACTTTGAGTTTGACATCAAGATGCAGGAGCTTGAGACCCTGGAAAAGATGTTTCCTCAGTTTGCCAGCGAGGATTCCCCCACACAGCACGTCGGCAGCGACATTGAGAAAAAGCAGGCAAAGGGTTTTGAGCAAGTTGCCCACAGGTACCCGATGCTTTCTTTGGGCAATACATACAACATTGATGAGCTCAATGACTTCAATGACAGAATTGCCAAGCTGCTGACCGTGCCTTACTCATTCTCCTGCGAGCTTAAATTCGACGGCACTGCTATTTGCTTGACATACAAAAACGGCATTCTCGACAAAGCTGTAACCAGAGGAGACGGTATCAAGGGAGACAATGTGATTGACAATGTTTTGACTATCAAGAGCATCCCTCAAAGACTCAAAGGCAGCTATCCGGATGAATTCGAGATTCGCGGAGAGATTTTTATGCCTTGGGATGATTTCTACAGACTTAACGCCGAGAAGGAAGACAACGACGAGCCGGCATTCGCCAACCCTAGAAATGCCGCCGCTGGCTCCCTCAAATTACTTGACAGCGAAATAGTTGCAGAGCGAGGGCTCGACTGCGTGCTATATCACATTTTGGGAGAGAACCTTCCGTTCAGCAAGCATAGTGAGGCTATCGAAGCTGCTGCAGGCTGGGGACTTCCTATATCCAAGTACTCAGAAGTCGTGAATACCATCGAAGAAGTAAAGGAGTACATTGAGAAATGGGATACCGATAGGAAAACTCTTCCGTTCGCAACAGACGGCATCGTAATCAAAGTCAACGAGCTTGACAGTCAGCGTAAATTGGGCTACACCGCTAAATCTCCTAGATGGGCTACCGCTTACAAGTTCAAGCCGGAACAGGCTCTCACGCGTCTTCTAAGTGTCGATTATCAGGTGGGCCGCACAGGAGCGATAACCCCTGTTGCCAATCTGGAACCGGTGCCGCTCTCAGGAACTATTGTCAAGAGAGCTTCTCTCCATAATAAAGACCAGATGGATCTGCTCGATATTCACATAGGAGACTATGTCTATGTCGAGAAAGGGGGTGAGATTATCCCTAAAATAACCGCTATTGCCCCTGAAAAGCGCCCTGCAGATGCTTCTGTTCCTGATTGGCCGCTCAGATGTCCTGACTGCGGAGCCCTTCTGGTCCGCGATGAGTCTCAGGCCAAGCACTACTGTCCCAACAATACCGGCTGTCCTACTCAGATTAAATCGGGCATTATCCACTTCATTTCACGAAAGGCTATGAATATTCTGGCAGGGGAAGCCACCGTGGAACAGCTTTATACGAAAGGACTGGTCTTTTCACTGTCCGATTTATACAAGTTGACTGAAGATCAATTGGTTACTCTTGACGGCTGGAAAGAAAAGTCAGCTCAGAATTTCCTGGAGAGTATTGAGAATTCTAAAAAGACACCGTTCTTCAGAGTACTGTATGCCTTGGGCATTCGCCACGTCGGTGAAAATACTGCCAAGATGCTTGCCCGCCATTTCAAATCCATAGACGCTCTAAGTTCTGCTTCCAAGGAGGAACTTCTTCAGATAGACGAAGTCGGGGAGATTATGGCAGACTCTATATTATCCTATTTCGATAATCCTGTCAATCAGGAGCTTATAAAAGAGCTGAAAGAGATAGGCCTTCAATTTGAAGAGAATGAAGACGGAAGCGGAAAGGTCTCTGACCGGCTTGCAGGTGCCACGGTAGTTGTATCGGGGGTATTCTCCGTATCGAGAGAGGAGATCAAAGCTATGGTAGAGGCAAACGGAGGAAAAAACAGTGGCAGCGTGAGCGGCAAAACCTCTTTTATCCTGGCTGGAGACAAGCCTGGAGCTGAAAAGATAAAAAAAGCAGAGAAACTCGGGATAAGAATCGTGAGCGAGGATGAGTTCTATAAAATGATTGAAGACTGAAAAAGATATGTTTACACAAGAAGATGAGGATCTAATCCAGAAGGAATTTGAGCAGTTGCGAGAAGCAAGCAAGAAGCGCTGCGCCGATGAGGAGCAGTACAATCTCGTGATCAAAGCCTTCGAGTTCGCCAATAAAGCTCACTGGGATGTGAGGCGCAGGTCCAACGAGCCTTATATTCTCCACCCTATTGCAGTGGCCAAGATTGTGGTCAATGAAATCGGCCTCGGCTGCAAATCCATTTGCGCCGCTCTCCTCCACGATGTGGTAGAGGATACCGAATACACCGTCGAGGACATCAGGATGCAGTTCGGAGACAGAATCGCCCTTCTTGTGGACGGTCTGACCAAAATCAAGACCGCCTTGGATCAAGACTCAATGAAGCCGCAGGAGA
>JAGDBY010000173.1 GCA_017958765.1 Bacteroidales bacterium
ATTATCCATCGAAACAAGCTCCGAGGCGTGTTCTGTAGCCCTCTCGAAGGGGGAAGAAGTGCTCAGTGAGCTTGTCATCACCGAGCCTCAGCAGCAGGCCGGACAGCTGGCGCCCCTGATTGACAGGATTCTGTCAGAGGCTTCGCTGACCGTGGCCGATCTGGACGCGATAGCCGTGAGCGAGGGTCCGGGCTCCTATACCGGGCTGCGCGTAGGTGCATCCACCGCCAAAGGTCTTTGCTTCGGCGCCAAGAAGCCTCTTATTGCGGTAAGCACTATGGACATTCTCTTCGCCCAGACACAGGGGTTGAAGTACGACTATGTGGTTCCTGCTATAGACGCTCGCAGAATGGAGATTTATCAGGCAGTTTATAATTCTGAGGGTAAGCGCATTACGCCTCAGGAGCCAAAAATAGTAGATGAGAATTCCTACGGTGATATTCTCAGTAAGGGAAAGGTGCTTTTTGTGGGGACGGGAGCTGTGAAGATGGCGGAGGTCATAAGCAGTGAGAACGCTGCCTTTATGCAGTGCACGCCGTTCGCTTCGGCGATGGCAGGCTACGCTGCCAGGGCTTTTGCCGGAAATGATTTCGCAGACGTGGCTTATTTCGAGCCATTCTATCTGAAGGATTTTGCACCCGGAGTAACTAAAAAAGATCCACTGAAATGGTAGTAGCGGCAACAGGTTTTTTTGACGGAGTTCACCTCGGTCACGTCAGAGTGATTGAGGAGCTTTGCTCTGTAGCTCATTCTGAGGGCAAAAAGAGTGCTGTAATCACTTTCTGGCCTCACCCGAGAATTGTTCTCAATCAGGACGCGGACAAACTGCGTCTGCTCACTTCTCTGGACGAGAAAAAGGAGCTGTTCCATTCTATGGGAGTGGACGAGGTTCACGTAATCGATTTCACCAAGGAGCTGAGTCTTCTCTCTGCGGAGGAGTTCATTAAGCGGTATCTGATAGAGATGTTTGATGTGAGCACTCTCGTAATCGGGTATGACCACAGGATCGGCCACGGTGCCGGCGGGAAAGGGTCGGCTCTTAAGAAAGTAGCTGAGAATCTTGGGATTAAAGCTGTCAGAGTGAGGGCCGTGGAGGATGAATATGACACCATCAGCTCTACTCACATCCGCAGCTTTATCGAGTCCGGAGTGATGGAGCGCGCCAACGAGATGCTGGGCTACAACTATTTCCTCACAGGCAAGGTCTCAGGGGTAGATCAGGCTGAAGGGAGTGTGCAGTTGGCCGTCGGCGAGCCTCTCAAGCTGCTCCCCGAGAGGGGTGATTACGACGCAGTGGTTACGATAGCCGGCGTCAGACACCCTGCCGTAGGGCACATTTTCCGGGGCAAGGTGAGCTTCAGTGCCGATTCTCTGTCGGAGATTGAGATAGGCGACGCAGTAAAAGCTGAATTTTTAAGCAAAATATAGCTATGGATAATCTTGATATCCAAGAAGAAGGCATCAGGTCCACCATTTTCGAAGGGGAGATAACCGATGCGGACAAAGAGGTAAAACAGGCATCTAAGGGGCTGGAAATCGACCCTACGGATATGATTATTGCCAGCGAACTTCTCAAACCTAAATTTGAGGAATATTAAAAATATTCTTACCTTTGCGTTAACGGATGAAAGGGTCCCTGTATAGGGATTCTTTCTAATTTTTACTATTATGGCAAATGTACACTATGTAACACAGAAAGGTTGGGATGACCTTAAAGCAGAATTGGATGAGCTTGTTGCTCAGCGCCCAGTTATCTCAAAGGCGATTGCCGAAGCCAGAGATAAGGGTGACTTGTCGGAGAATGCAGAGTACGATGCTGCCAGAGAAGCCCAAGGCCTCTTGGAGTTGAAAATCAGCAAACTTCAGGATCTTATCACAAACGCCAGAATCGTCGACGAGAGCAATCTGAATACCGATTCTATTCAGATGCTGAATAAAGTTAAAATCAAAAACCTCAAGAATAATGCCGTGTCAGAATACATTCTGGTGGGCGAGAGCGAGGCCAATTTCAAAGAGGGGAAGCTTGCAGTAAGCACCCCTATCGGAAAGGCTCTTCTCGGTCACAAGAAAGGTGACGTGGTGGATGTGCAGGTTCCGGCCGGCCTTCTTCAGTTCGAAGTTCTTGAAATATCTCTTTAAGACAGGATGGCAACAATTTTCACAAAAATCGCAAACGGTGAGATTCCTTCTTATAAGGTAGCCGAGAATGAGGACTTCTATGCATTCCTCGACATCAACCCTCTCACCGAAGGGCACACTCTGGTGATTCCTAAAAAGACAGAGGCCGATTATATTTTCGATCTGGACGATGAGACCTACGCAGGGCTTACCGCTTTCGCCGCCAAGGTAGCCAAGGCTATCAAAAAGGCGATCCCTTGCAAAAGGGTCGGAGTAGCCGTGCTCGGTATGGAAGTGCCTCACACTCACATACATCTCGTACCGCTTCAGAGCGAGAAGGATATGCTGTTCACAAACCCTAAAAAGAAATTTACCCCTGAGCAGTTCGCTTCGATTGCAGCGAGGATTGCTTCAGAATTTTAAACAGGTCAGTTATGAAAAAGTATTTGATAATTTGCCTTGCACTCTTAACTGCAGTTGCCTGCAATAAGAATCAGGCAAACATTTCTGTCAACATATCCGATATGGCCGACAGCACCGTTGTTCTCTACAAGTTGAATTACAATTATTTCTCACTTGTGGACACCGTTAAAACCGACGCAAACGGTCATTTCGACTATAAGATCAAGGCCGACAACGACAATCCTACATTCTACTATGTCTATACTCTAGACCAGAAAAAGATTGCCGGAATGATTCTCCTTCCTGGGGACAATGTCACCGTAAACGCCTCAAGCAACGGAGTCTACACAGTAGAAGGATCACAGGAGTCACTCTGTCTTAAGAGCATTGACGACGCCCTGGCCGAGACTAACGCCAAGGTGGCCAAGATTGTCGCAGACGATCCGACCGACGCAAGTTCTCAGGTGACCAAGATTTACATCGACCACAAGAGGAATATGCTCAGGCATATTGCTAACAACCCTCATTCTATCACTTCAGCTACAGTGGTATTCCAGAAGATCGGGGACCTTCTCCCTGTATTCGGAGAGCATTCCGACGCGATTCTCTTCAAGAGCGTATACGATTCTCTCAAGCCGGTTTATCCTAATTCTGAGTATCTTACAGCTCTGATGGATGAGATTGAAAGCCGTCAGAAGAAGTTCGACCTCGACCTAAAGGCTTCTGCCGCAGAGTACGTGGGATTCCCTGAACTGGCTCTTCCGGATGTTAACGGCAATGAGGTTGTCCTGTCTAAGGTTGTAAAGAAAGTTACCGTCGTATCTTTCTGGACAGTAGCTCAGACCGAGCACAAGATGTTCAACCACGACCTTATGGAACTCTACCAGAAGTATGCTGACAAGGGATTTGAGATATATCAGATTTCACTTGACGACAAGCCTACC
>JAGDBY010000174.1 GCA_017958765.1 Bacteroidales bacterium
GCAAATATAATAGGTTTAACATTGCTGTTGGAGGGGAGGTCGGACTTTCGCTCTTTTCGCATATAAGGATTGGCGCGGGTTTTAACTACTATTTGGTTGACTATTTTACGTCAGAGTATATAAAATGGTATGAGGGATACCTTCCTAACAAGTTGGACCGAAATTTGTTTCGTCAATTGCGTTTAGGCCTAACATATGTTTTTTAATCAACATCAATAAAAAAGCCTGCTGTGATGCAGGCTTTTTTTATTGCTAATGCTCAGCTTTAAAACTCATAGATGAAGCCGAGATTGACGAAATGGTTCTGCCCCGTAGGCTCACCGTAATTGGTGTAAACATTGGTCAACCCCAGATTATATCTTGCTTCAATGCCGAAATGAGGGTAGAACAAATATGAAACGCCGAATACGAACCCAAGTTCCAATACATTGTATTCTGTATTATGCAGAGGCTCTATGTGCTTGTCCATACCGCTTCTTAGAATATCTTTTGCTCCCAAACAAAAACCGAACTGAGGTCCTGCTACAAAAGACAACCTGTCATTATAAACTTTATACTGAGCCATAACAGGTAGATTAATGTAAGTTAAACGCGTAGTAAATGATTCTGAATTGGAGAATCTTGCTCTTTCACCTACAGTGTTGAATAGCAATTCTCCTTTCAGACCCCATCTTGGAGCGAAGAGATTCTTAAACTCGATAAAGCCGCCGAGACCGAACCCCATCTTTGGAACAATATTGTCAGGATACTGGCTGTGCCAATAACCGTTGCTGACATTTGAAGCATTTGCGTATGCTTTTACTCCGAATCCCATTTGTGCATAAGTGCACAGTGAGACAGATAGAAACGCTAATAAAATGATTATCTTTTTCATAATGATACAAAAATAGCATTATTGGGGATTAATTGTTTCTTTTTTTACATATATCGCAACATCCGCATGGCTTGGCCGGCTGCCCGAAGTAGGAGAGAAGGTACACGGAGCGGCAAGTGTCGGTCTCTCTGGCGTAATCAGTCATAGAGTCTATTCTCTTCTGAGCCCTTCCTTTGAGAAAATCATAGGTTTGCTGAGGCAGTCTGAGATTCTCGTCGTAAAGACGCTCATTGTTTAGATTGAGAACCGGGGATTTGGTTTTAGGAATGTACTGCAGAATGCCCATTGCAGAGAGTTTCTTGAGCTTGGCTTCCACAGAGAGAACGGAATAGTGCCCCACTCTTGAGAGATTATCTTCGTCTATTGTAACGTAGCCGCTGAAAATGCCGGGATACTGCCTCATAATGAGCTTGAGGAAGGTGTCGGTATCTTCGGAGCTCAGCTGGTATCCGTAGAGCTCGTCACGGTCAACAAGCATTTTGATTCTGGAAGGAATCTGAAGCTCTTCAGTCAGGGTCCAATAACCGGATATTTCTATGTATTTTATTGCATAATAGGCGATTGCGCTGTTGATGCCGAAATGCTTCGCAAACTCTTCCACCTTGAATCTAAAACTCCTTCCGGCTCCGTCTTCGTAAGGGATGTCGAGATAGATGAATACTTTCTGATAGATCTCGCGTACCGTCTCCAGTTTAGGATATGTGGTGTTGTTGAGCTTGGTAAGTCTCGATAAATCAGAACTGTTCCACAGCAGAACGGCGTATGAGCGCTTCCCGTCCCGTCCGGCTCGGCCTGCTTCCTGAAAATACTCTTCAGGAGAGGAAGGGATGTCGTAGTGGCATACAAACCTCACGTCAGGCTTGTCGATACCCATACCGAAGGCGTTGGTGGAGACTATAACTCTCTTTTTATCTTCTTTCCAAGCCTGCTGAATCGCAGCCCTGACTGAGCTGTTCATCCCGGCATGGTAAGCGGAGGCGTCCACCCCTTGAGACTGCAGCATTGCAGCTATTTCTTCAGCCTTCTTGCGGGTGGCAACATACACGATTCCGGTCCCCCGGACAGAATTGCATATAGATACAAGCTGACCGAGCTTATTCTCTGCCTTTCTGACTACGTAGGATAGGTTGGGCCTTTCAAACCCTGATACAATCACATTCTTTTTTGCAAAGCCGAGTTGCAACATTATGTCGTCGGCAACTTCTGCCGTGGCCGTGGCTGTAAGGGCGATGACGGGTACTTTATCACCGAATTCGCTCCCGCTGAGAGACTCCCTTATCTCTTTGATCTTGAGATAGTCAGGCCTGAAATCATAACCCCACTGACATATACAGTGAGCCTCGTCCACCACCAGATAATTGACGTCCATCATCTGGACCCTGGTCTGGAATACTCTTGTGCGGAGACGCTCCGGTGAAACATACAGGAATTTGTACTCTCCGTAGACTGCATTGTCGAGCGTGATGTCTATCTCGCGAAAGGTCATCGCAGAATGAACCGACAGGGCGGGGATGCCCCTCTTGTTGAGGCTTTCCACCTGATCTTTCATAAGGGCAATAAGCGGAGTGACAACGATGCAGATACCCTTCTTCATCATAGCCGGAACCTGAAAGCATACGGATTTACCGCCGCCTGTGGGAAGTATCCCGAGAGTGTCATTTCCTTCAAGCGCAGAGGCGATTATTTCCTCCTGTTTCGGTCTGAAAGAATCGAATCCCCAGTATTTTTTCAAAGTATTGTGCATCCTTACAAATTTATGAAAAAAAGTATTACTTTTGCACCCGATGAAATTTGCGTCAATTCTAAATCAACAATAAATATACAACATAAAGCAATGGATAAAAATTGTTTAAAGCAGTATGGAATTAAAGGAACAAAAGAGATCCTTTACAATCCGACTTATGAAGTTCTTTACAATGAAGAGACTAAACCGGGCCTTACAGGATTTGACAAAGGTCAGGTTACTGAGCTCGGTGCTATCAACGTAATGACAGGTATTTATACCGGCCGTTCTCCTAAAGACAAATACATCGTTATGGACAAGAACTCAAAGGACACCGTATGGTGGAACACTCCGGAGTATCCTAACGATAACCATGAGATGTCTTTGAAAGTATGGAAAGAGGTTAAGGCTCTTGCACAGAAAGAGCTCTCAGGTAAGAGACTGTTCGTAGTTGACGGCTTCTGCGGTACTCACAAAGATACCCGTATGAAAGTACGTTTCATTATGGAGGTTGCTTGGCAGGCTCACTTCGTTACCAATATGTTCATCCGTCCTCAGAACCAGAAAGAGTTCGATCAGGAGCCTGATTTCGTAGTTTACTGCGCATCTAAGGCTAAAGTTGAGAACTACAAAGAGCTCGGTCTCCGTTCAGACACTTGCATTGCATTCAACGTAACATCTAAAGAGCAGGTTATTCTCAATACTTGGTACGGCGGTGAGATGAAGAAAGGTTTGTTCTCAATGATGAACTACTACCTCCCATTGAAAGGCATCGCTTCAATGCACTGTTCAGCGAATACCGATATGAACGGTGAGAATACAGCAATCTTCTTCGGCCTCTCAGGTACAGGTAAGACCACTCTTTCTACAGACCCTAAGCGTCTCCTTATCGGTGACGACGAGCACGGCTGGGACAACCACGGTGTATTCAACTTCGAAGGTGGCTGCTATGCAAAAGTTATCAACCTTGATAAAGAGTCTGAACCTGATATCTACAATGCAATCCGCAGAGATGCACTTCTTGAGAATGTTACAGTAGATAAGAACGGCAAGATAGACTTCGCTGACAAGAGCGTCACTGAAAATACCCGCGTATCTTATCCTATCTATCATATCGAGAAGATCGTTCGCCCTCATTCTGAAGGCCCTGCAGCAAAACAGGTTATCTTCCTTTCAGCTGATGCATTCGGAGTTCTTCCTCCTGTTTCAATACTGACTCCGGAACAGACACA
>JAGDBY010000175.1 GCA_017958765.1 Bacteroidales bacterium
AGAACGCCACTCTTTCTGGATGCCCTCGATCTCTTTTGAAAGCTTGTTCCAAGTGTTTGAGTCTTTGATCTCGGTATTGGCGATAGCCTCAACTTTCTCACACAGAGCAATTTTAGCATCATGGTTCTGCTTGTGAACCTCTTTCTGCGACTCGAAGAACTCTTGATACTTCTTGTTGATCACAGCTGTAGCCGCTCTGAATCTGTCCCAAATAGAATCACGGAACTCCTTATCGACCGGGCCCAACTCTTTCCACTGCTCGTGGAGAGTCTGAAGGGTACGGAATGCCGATACAGGATTCTCACTCTCAGAGAGTTGCTCCGCCTTCTCGCAAAGAGACTGCTTAGCCTCGAGATTCTTCTTGAAATCAAGGTCGCGGAATTCGCGGTTGATCTTCACATAGTCGTAGAACATCTCTACGTAGTGACCGTATGTCTCATAAAGATCTGCGGCTTTCTGTGCCGGGACTGCGCCTGCAGTACGCCATTTAGCCTGAAGCTCGCGGAACTTTGGATATGCTTTGTTAAGATCCTCAGGGTTCTCGACCAAAAGCTTGAGCTCGTCTACTACCTCGCTCTTAATCTTGAAATTCTCATCTTTTCTGCTGTTAAGCTCTTGGAGATAAGCTGTTCTGAGGACTTTGTAACGACCGTAAAGATCTTTGAAACCCCTCTCTAGCTCACCGAACGGATTGGTTGACACCGGCTCACCGCCCTCAGTCTCCTCGCCTTCTGCCGGAGCCTGATAGCCCATTGCAATCTTCTCTTTCTTGAGAGTCTTGTAAAAGGCGGCCTTAATGCCCTCGGCATACTTGTAGAGCCTCTGGACGTCTGCTTTGTCCAAAAGGTCCTGGAATACGTCGAGCAATTCTTTTAATCCCTTATTAGATAAATCAATATCTTCCTGTTCAGTAACTACGTCTAGCTCAGGAGCTGCAGGTTCCTGCTCTTGCTCTGGAGCAACGGTTTTAAGATCTTCGTTCATGGTTGTATTATTTATAGCCTACAAATATAATTAATTAAAAGAAATAATAGTACTTTTGTATCACTATGAGGATAGATATTTTAACCGCAGTTCCGGGGCTGCTCGAAAGCCCTCTCAACTACTCGATTATCCAGCGGGCCAAAAACAAAGGATTGGTCGAGATTGAGGTCCACAACATACACGACTACGGGATCGGAGCCTACAAGCAGATCGACGATTACGGCTTCGGCGGCGATGCTGGGATGATTCTCAGGATAGAGCCGGTGTTCAATCTGATCAACGACCTCAAATCTCAGAGAGACTACGACGAGATAATCTACACCTCCCCGGACGGAGAGATTCTGGACCAAGGGATAGCCAACCACCTCTCCACCCTCGGAAATATCATCATCCTCTGCGGTCACTACAAAGGGATTGACCAGAGAATACGGGAGCACCTGATTACCAGAGAGATATCTGTAGGAGACTACGTTCTCAGCGGGGGAGAAATTCCGGCTGCGATTATTACGGACGCCGTAGTGCGCCTGATTCCTGGAGCTATCGGCGACGAGACCTCAGCCCTCTCCGACTCTTTCCAGGACGGACTGCTCTCGCCCCCTATCTACACAAGACCTGCAGAATTCAACGGCTGGAAGGTCCCTGACGTCCTTCTGAGCGGCAATCCGAAACTTATAAAAGAGTGGCAGGACGAGCAGTCCCTCGAGAGGACTAAACGTCTGAGACCCAATCTATTGAACAGGGAATAAGCTGATTACATTCTCGCTTCCGCTGCCTGCAGAGTATTCTGGAGGAGCGAAACTATTGTCATCGGACCTACGCCGCCCGGCACAGGGGTGATGTATGAACACTTAGGAGCAACCTCGTCGAATTTCACGTCGCCTACGATGCGGTATCCTTTAGGCTTGGTATCATCCGGAACCCTTGTGATTCCTACGTCAACCACCACGGCGCCCTCTTTCACCATATCTCCCTTGACGAACTCAGGGATGCCTACCGCGGCGATGATAATGTCGGCCATACGGGTATAGACCTCGATATTCTTGCTTCTGCTGTGACATACGGTCACCGTGCAGTCATATCCTTTCTGTGACAGGAGAATAGAGATAGGACGTCCCACGATATTGCTTCTTCCGATCACAACGCAGTGTTTTCCTGCAGTCTCCACATTGTACTGGTCGAGAAGGGAGAGAATGCCTTTAGGAGTGGCTGAGACGAAGGTAGGAAGGCTTTGCGTCAACTTACCGACGTTGATGATATGGAATCCGTCCACGTCTTTGTCCGGAGAGATGGCAGCTATCACTTTCTTCTCGCTGATATGCTTGGGAAGCGGAAGCTGGACGATGAAACCGTCAACAGAGGCGTCGTTGTTGAGCTTGTCAACTTCGGCTAGCAGCTGCTCCTCTGTGATGGTATCCGGGAATCTGAGGACAGTCGATTTGAAACCGACCTGAGCGCAGGCCGCCTCTTTGTTGGCTACATAGGTCATACTGGCTCCGTCATTACCCACCAGGACTGCTACAAGGTGAGGAACCGGCTTTCCGGCCTCTTTCATTTCTCTCACTTTTGCTGCAATTCCCTCTTTGATTGCTGCAGAAGTGTATTTTCCGTCAAGTAGAATCATATTATCTGTGTTTTTTTCGAATCACTTTTGCAGTGTTGCTGCCGGCCACATTCTTCATCATCTTCCTGGTCTGGTCGAACTGCTTGAGAAGACGGTTGACCTCAACTACTGAAGTACCGCTTCCTTCGGCTATTCTCTTGCGGCGGCTGCCGTTGATCATATCGGGATTCTCCCTCTCATATACGGTCATAGACTGGATAATGGCTTCGATACTCTTGAAGGAAGAGTTGTCTATGTCCACGTCCTTTATCGCCTTGCCCACACCCGGGAGCATAGAGGCCAGATCCTTGATGTTTCCCATCTTCTTGACCTGCTGTATCTGGTCGAAGAAGTCGGTCAGGGTAAACTGGTCTTTTGCTATCTTCTTATGGAGTCTGCGGGCCTGTTCTTCATCGAACTGCTCCTGAGCCTTCTCCACCAACGTAACCACGTCTCCCATCCCGAGAATACGGTCTGCGATACGGGCCGGATAGAAGATATCGAGAGTCTCCATCTTCTCCCCTGAGATGATGACCTTGATAGGTTTGCCTACTCCGGCTTTGATAGTCAACGCGGCACCGCCTCTGGTATCACCGTCCATCTTGGAGAGAACCACTCCGTCGAAGTCAAGCACGTCGTTGAAAGCCTTTGCAGTCTCGACTGCATCCTGACCTGTCATGGCATCCACTACGAAGAGTGTTTCGGTAGGGGTGACAGCCTTCTTGATAGCGGCAATCTCTTCCATCATCTCCTTGTCGTCAGCCAGACGTCCCGCGGTATCTATGATAACCAGTGAATAC
>JAGDBY010000176.1 GCA_017958765.1 Bacteroidales bacterium
ACAATGCGTCTCACTTACGGTCAGATCAAGCCTTATGAGCCACGCGATGCCGTCATCTACAAGTCATACACTACCCTCAAGGGATATATGGAGAAAGAAGACCCTACAAGCTGGGAATTCCAAGTTCCTCAGTTCTTGAAGGACCTTTACAACAACCGCGATTACGGCCGCTATGCCCGTCCTGACGGAGAACTGCCTACCTGCTTTATCTCTACCTGTGACATCACAGGAGGTAACTCCGGAAGTCCTGCTATCAACGCCGAAGGGCAGTTGGTCGGTATCGCTTTCGACGGTAACTGGGAAGCAATGTCAGGTGACATTATCTTCGAACCTGAATACCAGCGTACGATATGCGTCGACATTCGCTTCGTATTCTTCGCCATCGACAAGATCGGTCACGCAAGTTATCTGTTCAACGAAATGGACATCGTAGAATAACATAATACTCTTGAAGTGGGATGTGGGGGAGATTTTGCGGAGTATTGACTCTAATGCTTGTGCTTTTGTGCCCCTGCGCAGAAGCACAAGTTGTTTTTTGGAACCTTGAGAACTATTTTGACGCCAAGGACGACCCTTTGACCGAGGATGAAGAATTCACTCCCCGGGGAACTTATCATCATACCTATCGGCGCTATCAGGCCAAGCGCAATCTGATAGCAAAAGGGATAATAGCCATCGCTCATCAGTGCGGCGGTGTGCTGCCTGCATTGATCGGCTTTGCAGAGGTGGAGAACAGGGCAGTTTTGGAGGATCTGCTACAGAATACCCCTCTGGCAAAAGGGGACTACTCGGTCGTGCATCAGGACAGTCCTGACCCGAGGGGGATTGACGTGGCCTTGCTGTATGACAGGGAGAGATTCTCCGTAATCAGCAGAGAATTCATCCGGATTGAGGATTTCTCCACCCGTGACATTCTGCACGTCAGAGGAGTCGTCAAAGAGTCGGCTGACACAATGGATGTATTCGTGAATCACTGGCCATCGAAGAGAAGCGGGGCGTCATCTTCCGACAGTCGCAGGGAAACAGTTGCCGCAGTTCTGAAAGAGGCCGTCTTGAAACTGGCCTCAACAGAGAGGATTCTCATTATGGGGGACTTCAACGACACTTCCGGCAGTGACGTTCTGGTACGGTTCTGCAGTGAGACAGGGCTAAAAAACATCGCTGCCTCTGTAGAGAACAGAGACAGCGGGTCTTTGAAATATCAAGGGAAGTGGGAACTGATCGATCAGTTTATCGTATCGCCCGCCCTGGAGGCTGAAATTGAAGAGTGCTCAGTATTCCGTGCCGATTTTCTGCTGGAAGCTGATACCTCATATCTTGGAGTCAAGCCCTTCAGGACGTACATAGGGCCGCGGTATAACGGCGGCGCAAGCGATCACCTCCCTATCCTTTTACGTAGTAAACTACGTTGGTGACAACTCTTACGTTCTTGATGTAAGGAGTGTTGCTGTCACGGTCTGTGATTGAGAACTGTCCCTGAGTAGCATTTTTGATCTTGCCCAGTTTGCTCTTAGAGTCTTTGGCAAACTTGGTTGCAGCCTCACGGGCATTGATAGTTGCTTCCTCAATCATCTCAGGCTTGATGTCATTCAGCTTGGTGAATGAGAATACAGTCTGATACTCCCAAGACTCGGTATTGCCCACAGGAATCCCCTTCTCGATAAGAGAGCCTACAGAGCTCTGCAACTCTACCACCTTCATCACTTTGTCGGTGCATACCGTCACTACCGACACGATCAGATAGTTGTAGCGAGCGTTATTCTCGTAGGAATTGGCTCTGTTATCAGTGATATTCGCCGGTTTGACGGTAATTTCGCCCTCGTCAATACCCGCTTGTTTAAGGAATTTGATGATAATGTCATTCTTGGCATTCACCTCGTTGTAAAGAGAAGAAAGGTCGTTTCCTCCCAGCTTGTAGGAGATAGGCCAGATAACATTGTCGGCCATAACCTCTTTTTCACATAGGCCTTTGACAGATACTACCCTGTCGTAAGATTTAAGGCTTTTAACGGTAAGTATAAGGCAGATGCCCAATACCAAACATCCTATGATAAAGGATATTCCAAAACTTCTGTGTTTTTCCATCTCTTAAAAATTCTTTAGTACCCAAATTTACTATATTTGTCGCTGTTTTCAAAAAGAAATGGCTTCAGTTAGAGACAGCATCAAGGAGATACTTCCGTCAACGACAAAGACTTGCTGGTGGATTGTAAAGCTCACCGTCGGTGTTTCTGCGGCGATGATGCTTCTCAAATACTTCGGCATTCTGCCGATCATAGCCGACTTCGTACAGCCTGTATTCAAATGGTTCGGCCTCCCGGGAGACGCTTCGCTCGCCTACGTATCGGGATACTTTGTCAATGTATATTCCGCTCTGGCAGTCATAGGCACTCTCGATCTTACCGTCAGGCAGATAACCATCCTGGGCACTATGGTGCTCTGCTCCCACTCGATGATCCTCGAGACCGCCGTAATCAAGAAAACCGGCGTCAGCGGCACCGCAATAGTGATAGTCAGGACCCTGAGCGCCATTCTCCTCGGAGTAATTCTCAACAGAATTCTTCCTCCTGAAGACGGTTCTCTGATTGCCGCATCGGCTGCTGAGACTACTCAGCAGGAGTTTCTGCCGGTCTTCTTAGAGTGGCTCAAAAGCACTTTGAAGCTTGTCGTGATGATGGTTGCCATCATCTATTCTCTGAACATTCTCCAGAAACTGCTGAAGGATTTCGGGATAATGGAGAAAATATCCCGCTTCCTGCGCCCGGTGATGATGTTCTTCGGCCTTCCTCCCAAAACAGCCTTTCTCTGGATTGTTGCAAACCTGATCGGCCTCGGGTACGGAGCTGCGGCCATGCTGGACGAAATAGAACACGGCTCTCTGCAAAAAGATGATATCGTACTGATTGACACGCATATATGCGTCAGTCACAGCAACCTTGAAGACCTTCTGCTTGTTACGGCTATGGGCGCCGTCTGGTACGTGATGCTTCTCTCAAGATGGGCTCTCTCATTCCTGCTTGTTTGGGCTGTCCGCCTAAAAAAAAGGGTATTCGGTAGCCGTTAATCTTGAATTTTTATATATTTGCGACTAATCTGGAGGAGAAGTTATGCGACAGTATCTGGACTTGCTGCAATATATCTGCGACAACGGCACTTTTAAGTCGGACCGTACCGGTACCGGCACGAAGAGTGTCTTCGGATACCAGATGCGTTTCAACCTCAACGACGGATTCCCGCTCCTCACCACAAAGAAAGTCCATCTGAGATCGATTATCTACGAACTTCTCTGGTTCATCTCCGGAGATACCAATATCAAGTACCTCAAAGATAACGGGGTCTCTATCTGGGACGAGTGGGCTGACGAGAATGGTGACTTGGGCCCTGTATACGGGCACCAGTGGCGCAGTTGGCCCACCCCTGACGGCGGTCATATAGATCAGCTGAAGAATGTGGTGGAGAGTCTCAAAAAGAATCCTGACTCACGCAGGCACATAATCTCTGCCTGGAACGTGGCTGAAGTGGACAAGATGGCTCTTCCTCCTTGCCACAGCCTGTTCCAATTCTATGTGGCAGATAATAAGCTCTCCTGCCAGCTTTATCAGAGAAGCGCCGACGTCTTCCTCGGAGTGCCTTTCAACATAGCTTCATACGCTCTGCTGACAATGATGATTGCCCAGGTATGCGGCTATCAGCTCGGGGATTTCGTCCATACTTTCGGTGACGTGCACATATACTCCAATCACTTCGAGCAGGTAGCGACTCAGCTCTCAAGGGAGCCGAGACCTCTTCCTACTATGCACATCAACCCGGAAGTGAAAGACATTTTCTCTTTCAAATACGAAGATTTCACACTGGAAGGTTACGATCCGTGGCCTGCAATTAAAGCCCCCGTGGCAGTTTAGCCGAGATTATGATTAACATTATCGTTGCCATATCGGATAACTATGCCATCGGCCGAAGCGGTGATATGCCTTGGCACCTGAGCGGTGACCTGAAATTCTTCAAGGCTAAAACCACCGGTCATACCGTCGTAATGGGACGCAAGACCTGGGTTTCCATCGGAGCAAAACCTCTTCCTAACAGAAGAAACATAGTTATCACCAGATCGGCGGACTTCGAGGCTCCGGGAGCAGAGATCCGCTCTTCTCTCGAAGATGCTCTCAAAGAGAATTCCGGTCAGGAGATTTTTGTAATCGGCGGCGGTCAAATCTACGCTCAGGCTATCGATCTGGCCGACAGATTATATATTACGCACATTCACACTCAGGTGGACGATGCAGACACATTTTTTCCACTGATAGACTCTCACATTTGGAAGATAACCGAGCAAAGCGAGGTTTTTACAGATGAAAAGAGCGGTTTATCATATCAATTCACAACTTATGAAAGAAGCAACAGCAAGAAAAAGAGACGGGTTCGGAAGTAAATTCGGTATAATAATGGCTATGGCCGGATCGGCCATAGGACTGGGCAATCTTTGGAGATTCCCTTATTTGGTGGGACAGAACGGAGGTGCAGCCTTCATTATTATCTATCTGCTGTCTGTAATTTTTATAAGTATTCCGGCTATGATCTGCGAGATATCTATCGGCCGCAGAGCCGGTGCGAATTCTGTGGGAGCATTCAAGAAATTGGCTCCTAAGGGAAACTGGTCAATCGTAGGATATATGTCTGTCCTCGCCACTTCACTGGTTCTCTCTTTCTACAGTGTGGTTGGCGGATGGTCAGTATCTTACCTATGTAAATCACTTGTATTTGCATTCAACAATGCAGCTGCTACATCTGAGCAGATGTTCACCACACTGGTAGCTTCTCCGTCTCAGTCT
>JAGDBY010000177.1 GCA_017958765.1 Bacteroidales bacterium
GCTCCCCATCTTTATTCTGCCGATTTCCTTCAGATGGACCTGAGCAAAATATACGGAGACGATCCGTTTGCGCTCATAGGAAATCTGCCCTACAACATTTCTTCTCAGATATTCTTCAAAATTCTGGATTATAGAGATTCTGTCCCTGAGATTGTATGTATGGTGCAGAAAGAAGTTGCCGAGAGAATCGCTTCCAAAGAGGGAAACAAATCATACGGCATTCTATCCGTACTGCTTCAGTGCTGGTACGATATAGAATACCTGTTTACAGTCCCTCCGGGAGCATTCTACCCTCCTCCTAAAGTAAATTCGGCGGTTATACGTCTTACTCGGAATTCCCGCAGTTCACTCCCCTGCGACGAAAAGCTGTTTAAAGCCGTTATTAAGGGATCTTTCAATCAAAGAAGGAAAACCATAAGAAACAGTCTTAAATCGCTGTGTGAGCAAAATAACAGGGAAATCCCGGCTAAATATGCTCAGCTCCGACCGGAGCAGCTCTCGGTGGAAGACTTTATAGAACTGACCTCCCTGCTGGAAAATAAATAAGGCCGATTTTCATCGGCCTTATAACTTACAACAAGCTTGAGATTCTAGAAGAACTTAGCTCTGTTGTCAACTGTCTTTGCCTGTTTGTTGAGAATGTTGGCAATCTGTTGGATACGGAATGCTTCGTACTGAGCGTTGATGCTCTTCACGTCGTCTTCAGTATAGTAAGAACCGCTTTGAACGTCGGTTACTTCGAACAGATATACACCTACTGAACCTGTAACAGGACCTACGACCTTACCCTTAGGAGCGCCTGCAACTGCACCTACGAAACGCGGGTCCAAAGCAGTGGTAGTACCGGCGAATGAAACTCCGATCTCATGGCTTACTGCAGCGTTCAGCACTTCGGACATCTCTTCGAGGGTATTCAAACCTTCGATCTTCTCGGCTATGTCAGCAGCCATCTTTTCACCTTGCTTTTCAGAGCTAAGGATTGTGTTGATGTCATCTTTAAGCTCCTCGAAAGGAATCTGACCCTCTTTGCGGACCTGAGTTACGGCAACTACGAAATAGTATTTGTTGTCAACTGTGATTACGTCGCTGACATCGCCTTTCTTAGCGTCGAACATCCAACGAACAACCTCGCGGGCATTTTCTGCCTGACCGATTGCTCTGGTATCTCTTGTGACGTGTGAAAGAGGAATAACCGGGAGCTGCTCTTCTCTTACGATCTGAGCGAACTTATCAAACTTCCCTTCACTTCTGTCTGCCAAATCTGTGGCCTGCATCAGATAGTCGCGGTAAGTATCGTCGCTAGGGACAACATTCTTTGTCAGAATAGCCAAAGCAGCCTTAGGGATAGGTTTTGTCTTTTCCAGGACTTTGATAACAGCGATAGCCTGCATTGAAGGAAGTTTAACTTTCAATACATCGCCTGCCTTTGCATCCAAAGCTTCGCAGAACTCAGGAATACCTGCTGAGTAAGCGACGCTCTGAGTAAGCCAGCCGAAATCCTGCATCTCAGTAACCTCTCCTTTGTTCTTGAGAACGTTGATTAGAGAATCGGCTGTAGCCTCGGCTGCTGATGAAACGAGAACATAAGAGATGCTTGCTGAATCGGGAACGTTCTTTTTGGCAATAAGGCGGGCTGCGCTGAAGAAACCGTCACCTTCGAAGATGTCGCTTATAACAGGGCTTTGACCTCTTGCCGGGAAAGCGAACTGAGCAAATTCTTCAGACTCGCTCTCAATCTCCTCTTTGCTGAAATAGAGTTCGTTGTATGAATTGTCAGAGTTCAGGGTGAGGAAATTCTTCATATTCTCTGCATCTCTGAATTCTTCATACAGCTGGTCAAATTCTGCACGGGCTTCTTCTATATCCTGTTCTGATGGCACTACTTCGAAAATTACATACTCAGCGTCGCGGTTTGCAATCTGAGTGAAGATGTCTTTACGGTCGTTGTAGTATTTCTGAGCCTCTTTAACTGAAACGTTAACCGTGGTGTCAGTGACAAGACCGATAGGGAGCATAATGAAATCAACGTCGGCGGTGGTATTACCGGCCTCGATGGTTTGATTGAGCTCCAAAGAGTTCAACACACTGCTGTTTGCAAGAGCTGCTGAATATTTCTGATAGAGCTGCTGACGGTAAACGGCATCCTCAAGATAATCGTAATATTGAGAATAAAGGCCTGTTTGGTCTTGCTCTATAGATTGTACGAAAGTCGAGAATGCTTCACGGCTGAAGTTGCCTTCTGCATCGAGGAATGAACCCTGCTGAGCGAGAATCTGAGAAATGTTGGATCCTTGCATAAGGTCGTAAAGCTCTTCCTGTCCTACTGCGATACCTGCTTTCTTTGTCTGAGGGATGAATACGTAATCATCGAAATAGTCATTCCAAACAAGGTCGCGGAGCTGCATCTGAGCCTCTTCGGTGTTAGTGTCGGCCTGACCTAAATTCTCGAAAAGATTGCGGGTGTTTTCAACTTTCGTAAAATAATCTTGATATGAGATTGAATTGCCGTTCATTTCACCCACTTTGTTGCTCTTTGAAACCATCTGCATTGCAGAGCTCAGAGTGTTAGGGTCGATAATGAATGACAGCAAGGCAAGCGCTATCAAAATTGTAATAAAAATTCCGAGTTTAACGCGGATTTTTTCCAGTAATGCCATAGTTTATTCTGTTTATATTTTGTTCAAAAAAGGTTAGGGGTGCAAAAATAATCAAAATAGTTGAATATTGTTAGTATTTACTCAAAAACCTGAAGCGGACCCACAAAATTGACGGTATCTATATAAATCTTCGTACTGTCCTGTGTCACAACTCCATAAGAATTAAACGGCCTGCGGATGATCGAATTTCTCGCCATTTCGTCCGTTTCCATCCCGTAACCCTGCATCAATCCTTTCGGTGATGTCATTCTCACGTAACAGTCTGTATAAATCTTCTTATTCTGCCTGTCCCAGTAGATGGTGTCTGTCTCCATCAGCTCTCCGTTGATGTGATTCATTATCCTAACGTTTCCGAAAGCCATCCAGGTCTCCGCTCCGTCCGCGTCGGTCACGTGCTTTGCCATCTCGCTGGTAACCTGCGACTCCAGCAGACCGTCCTCCGAGTAGCCGTAAGCTTCGAACCCGTCCAGATACAGGTCGTACCTGTACCTGACGCTGTCTATTTCGTAGTCATATCTCTCCATCCTGTTGCAGTGCATCGAGAGTTTCTCTTTATCCCTCTCTATCTGCACGGCTTCCATCCCCGAAACTACCTGCATCGGCATCGTGGTATAGTCGTAGGATTCCTCCACGGTCTTATTCTTTTTGCAGGAGGCAAATAAGACTAAAGCCGCCAGAAAAAATCCGGCGGCCATAGTAAATTTATAATGATTGTTACTGTTCAATTATTTGAGTGTGCGGACTGTTGTAACCTCTCTCATACCGCCGCAAGACACGGTGTATGACTGTCCGTCAACTGCATCGTACATAAATGCGTCAGCCTGTTGAGGGAAGTATTGACGGTATTGAGCTGACAGGCTGTTGGCCTCTTCTGTCAATGAAGGGTCGGCTGCCTTTGCTTTGTTCATATAGTCTGTAGCAACCCAGAACTGAGCTCTTGACTCGATCTCGTTGCCGCTGCACTTCAAAGTGCCCCATACTGTACCCATAAGGAGGTAAGCGCGGCCGGTGTTAGATGCATCCAACTCCATAGACTGTTTAGCTGCTGCAACTGCTTTTGCAGGCTGTCCCATCTTCTTGTAGTAGAATGTACCCAGCTCGAGAGCGTATGTAGATGCCTGTGCAAGGTTGTCACCGCACATTGAAATTGCGCTCTGCAATGTCTCTGCAGCCTCTTGATTCTGATCGTGTGAAGAATAAAGTCTGTAGAGGTAGTATGCTGTGCTTGCAGAAGGGTCGATCTGGTGCAATGATTTAACTGCATTCAGATAGAGGTCTGAATCGATACACTCAGATGAGTTGAGAAGTTTCACGATTGTGCTCAGAACGTCCTTGTCGTTAGGGCTAGCCTGGTAACGAGGAGTGAAGAGTGTGATCAGGTTGTCGCAAGAAGCCACGCCGCAGTCAGCGAAGATAGTCTCCACGTTTTGCTTAGCAGCTGCGATTGTACCGTCAGCTTTCTCTGCAAGAGCTTTGTTCATATACTCTGAAATGGTAGTGTAGCTGTTCATTACAGTCTCGGCATTCAACTGGCCGTTCTTGTAAAGAGTTGCCACGGTCTCCATATATTTCTGATATACAGGAGCGCTTGTTCCGTCTTCGGTGATAGCAATATTCTTTTCCAACTCGTGGTAGATTGCCATAGGGTTGTCGGCATTCCATTTATAGTTGATAATATCCACTGCCTTGTTGTTAAGAGCTGTAACTGCGCTTGTAGGATAAGTAGCTACGCGCACGTCGTGAAGCATCAACAGTGAGTCGATCAGTTCTGCTCTGCGCTTCTGGTCTTTAACAGTGTTAAGCTCGAAGCGGATAAGCTTCTGACCGTCAACGATCATATTCTGGCTTGCCTGAGGAGGGCAGATTGCAATAGCCTTCTTCCAAGGAGCCAGTGCTTCCTGAAGATTATTCTGTTTAACGTACTCTCTGTAATATGACAGATATGTAACACTGTCGATACTGTCCTGAACGTGTCCATACTTACCTACCTGTGCGAATGTCGGGATCGCAACAAAAAGTGTCAAAAGGATTAGTGCTAACTTTTTCATCTTATTTATTTGTGTTATTATTCTTAATTTGGGGGCGTAAAGTTAATAATTTTTAATTATACAACGTCTTAAAGAACCAAAGATCAAATAAATTCAGACCTAAATTGAACTTTATGTATCTCTCGCGTATCAAATTATTAGCTGTTGTTCCCATCTGTCCTAAGTCCACTCCGAATGAAACCGATGTCGATCTGTTGTACACAGGGAGGCTTACGCCCAGCGTTATACCTACATTTTTAATCTGATGATTATCTAACATCATATACGTTTTGTTGTAATATGCACCAAAACGATAGGTTAAAGTCGCTCCGTAATAACGGACGTCATATTTGTTAGGTATAAATTCCATGCCAAAGTTGAAAGATTCGGCAACTCCGGTTTTAAAATCGACGTTAGGAGTAGAGTCGAAAGTGGTCTTGGTCCAGTCCTGGCGGGTGTAGTCAAAGCCTATCATCCAGCTGTCTGTCTTTCTCAGGGTGAAACCTACGGAGAATTCCGACGGAATGCTGTAACCTGCGAATTTAGAGTTGTCCACAACCTCGACGGTATCGGTATAGGTGCTCGATTTAGCGTATGAAATACCTGACTTCTCGCCTCTCAGATTAGCTCCCGGGGTGAAAGTGGCGCCCACGGTGAGGCTCATAGTCTCTGAAAGAGGCTGATCATACTGAACTCCGAACTTTGCGGAAAAACCTCTCGCCATAAACTCCCAGCTTCTCACCAGAGATCTGTAGTAGGTATTGTCGGAGAATGATGTGCTGGAATATCTTCCGATATTTCCCCAGTAGTAGATACCGTCCACACCGAGGCTCAGCCTGTCGAACAGAGTAACTCCGGCACCGAAGAACATCTGGTAAATACTTCCCTGGCCGCTCTTGACATAGTTGATGGTTCCGATTGTAGAAAGCATCTCGTCCGAATCATCAAACGCCTTGAAATTGTATCCCACGGCGCTGTACGGCATAACTCCCAGTTTGAAAGCGGAGTGTTTGTAAATCGGGAAAGATACTACCACATGGTGGATGTTGAACATATTGTTGGCCGACCTCTTGTCTCCTTCATTGTAGAGAACATTCTTCTGATGCAGACCGAAATCGAGCATAAACGCCCTCTCCTCTCTTGCTGTCACGGCTGCCGGGTTCAGCAGGTTGATAGTGGTCATATCCCTGTTTCCGACTCCGATTCCGCCCATCGCCAGAGAATTCTGGTCTCCGCCCCTTTCGAGGTGACCGAGGCCGAACAAAGTGTACGGTGAGAAATTATCAAGCGCCGTCTGAGCGGATGCGCTTGCCCCAGAGAGGAACAGCGCCAAAGAGACGGTCAAAAACAGCAATATGCTTTTATTTCTATTCATCGTATTTAGCTATTAAGGCGAGACCTTCCAGTACCAAGTCTTTCAAATAGACCGCCTTACCTTTTAATCTGTCAGTAAAATAGACTGCATCTCCTCCGGTGAGAACAACTGTCCTTCTCCGGTTTGCAGACATGTACCCTTCAATCTCAAACTTTATGCCGAGAATGTTTCCCGCAGCCAGCGCATCGTCCAAATTATTAGCATAGCAGGATATCGGCCGGCCGATGTATTTTGACGGGTCCCTCAAATCTATTCTCGCCGCAAAGTGCTGAATGGCTCTGTATCTTGTCATAAGCCCCAGAGAGATGGATCCGCCCTTGTATTCTGCTTTCCTTCTCTTTGTAGCTCTGTTGATAAACTCTACCGTAATGGCCGTTCCGAAATCGAAAACTATCAGGTTTCTGTCCGGAAAACGGGAGTGAGCTGCAAGAATGGCGGCAATTCTGTCTGCGCCCATCCCTTCGGGCATTTTCTCCAGAACATCCAGAATTCTAACGTCGGACCTTCTTCGCAGCAGGTCGTTTGTATAGTCCACTGATATTATTATCAGCTTTTTACACTTGCTTCTCAGCCCTTTGTAAAACTCTTCGTCGTCCGCTCTGACGTTGGAGAGCACTATCTTGTCCACCCCCTCGGGGATCGCTTCGAGGACCGAAGCCATCTGCTGGTAATGATCTACACCGCTTATCTCTCCTGAACTGCTCAACCGGGCTACTTTGCAGGAAGTGTTGCCGATATCTATCAAAAAATCCATTCTACAGTGTCTTTGTAACTGACAAAGGTAACATTTCTTGTAATAATACAAGTGCTTTTTCTATACTATTTACTCCTTTGCATTTGATATACAGCTTGTTGTTCTGCTCTATCATCTGGTAGTTACGAGACGATTTCTGGATGAAATTTATGATATGTCCGAAAGTGGCTCCTTTATAGAACGGAGACATCTGGTTTGAGACAAAGTAACAGAGCATTATCCCGTTTTTGAGAATTATCTTCTCTATTCCGAGCTTGAGGGCGACGATTCTCATTCTCACAATATTGATGAGCTCCTCAAACTCCTTAGGGATAGGTCCGAAACGGTCCTCCATCTCCGCCGTGAATCTGTCGATCTTGTCGTTGCTCTTGATATTATCCAGCTCCTTGTAGATTCTGATCTTTTCGGCTTGGATGTCGAGGTAGCTGTCTGGGATCACAGCAGTGATATCGGTATCGATGTAGCAGTCCGATATCTCTTCCTGCTCCCTTGACGGAGCCGTCATTCCCGCTTCCGTTCTCAATTCTACAAGGGCTTCGTTGAGAATCTTCTGATACACCTCGAAACCCATATCGGCTATGAAGCCGCTCTGCTCTGCTCCGAGCAGATTTCCCGCACCCCTGATATCCAGATCCTGCATTGCGATATTGAATCCGCTCCCCAGGTCGCTGAAAGTCTCGATGGCGTTCAGACGCCTTCGGGCATCGTCGGTGATACTCTTCATAGACGGAACTATCAGATAGCAGTATGCCTTCACATTGCTCCTGCCGACCCTTCCCCTGAGCTGATGCAAGTCGCTCAGACCGAAATTCTGGGCAGAATTTATGATCATCGTGTTGGCGTTAGGGATGTCTATTCCGTTCTCTATTATGGTGGTGGAAAGGAGCACGTCATAGTCTCCGTCCATAAAGTCCATTATTCTCTCTTCCAACTCCTTAGGGGCCATCTGGCCGTGAGCCACACATATCTTGGCCTTAGGACATATTCTCTGGAGAATGTCTTTCACCGAGGCAATGTCCTCCACCCGGTTGTGAATAAAGAAGACCTGTCCGCCACGCTCAATTTCGTTGTTTATAACCTCCCGGATTGTATCTTCGTTGAAATCGATAATTTCCGTGTACACCGGAAGCCTGTTAGGCGGAGGGGTATTTATAATGGAAAGATCCCTTGCTCCGAGAAGCGAGAACTGGAGTGTTCTTGGAATCGGCGTAGCCGTAAGGGTTAGGGTATCCACGTTCGCCTTGAGCTGGCGCAGCCTCTCTTTGGCGGTTACTCCGAACTTCTGCTCCTCGTCTATTATAAGAAGGCCCAAGTCCTTAAATTCCAATTCTTTATTAAGAATTCTGTGGGTGCCGATCAGAATATCCACCTTCCCCTCTTTCACCCTTTCTATTATCTGACTTATCTCTTTGGCGCTCTTCAGGCGGCTTATGTATTCTATACTGCAAGGAAAATCGTGCAGACGGGCGCTGAAGGTTTGGAAATGCTGCAGTGCGAGAATTGTGGTAGGGACCAGAACCGCCACCTGCTTATTGTCACAAACAGCTCTGAAAGCCGCCCTTATGGCAATCTCCGTCTTGCCGAATCCCACGTCACCGCAGATAAGCCTGTCCATCGGGTGAATGTCCTCCATATCGGCCTTCACATCCACGGTGGCTTTCTGCTGATCGGGAGTGTCCTCGAACATAAAAGAAGACTCCAGCTCCTGCTGCAGATAATTGTCGGGGCTGAATGCGAAACCCTTTGTAGCCATTCTCTCGCTGTAGAGCTTTATCAGGTCCTGGGCTATGTCTTTGACCTTGGCTTTTGTCTTGTGCTTTAAAGCCTCCCAGGTCTTGCTCCCAAGCTTGTTCACTTTCGGAGCCTCTCCCTCGCGGGATTTATACTTGCTGATCCTGTGAATGCCGTGGATAGAGACGAATATCTCATCGCCTCCCTTGTAGATCAGCTTTATGGCCTCCTGCATCTGACCGTTTATCCGGGTCTTGACAAGGCCTCCGAACTGTCCTATTCCGTGGTCGATATGGACAATGTAGTCTCCGATTCTGAAAGCCAGAAGGTCGTTGAGGGTGAGCTGCTCGCTCCGGTTAACCTCCCGCTTGACCTGGACTTTGTGATATCTCTCAAATATCTGATGATCAGTATAGTAGCAACGCTTATTTTTCTTATCCACATACCCTTCGTGAAGTGAAATAGAGAGAAAATCGGGCAGAACTATAGGGTTTACTTCATCGATACTTCTGAGAATCTGCTGCAGACGGAATGACTGGTTCGGATTGGGAGAGAGAATCGATATTGCGTACCCTTCACTCTGTTTAGAATAGATATCCTGATAGAGAATCTCAAAATTCTTATTGAAGGTCGGCTGAGGTATCACGTCCGCATCTTTAAGATTCTCTTTGTCCCAGAAAAATGTGTCTCCGGGGAGAATGTCTTTAAAATCAACGAATTCCTTAGAATCGAAAGCCGAAAGGTTAGGGTAAATATCGGCTCTTTCTATCTCCTCTACGGTCCTTTGAGAATTAGGATCGAACTTAGCGATAGATTCTATGCTGTCGCCGAAAAAGTCTATTCTGTAAGGGATGTTGTCCGAATAAGAGAATATATCTATAATGGAACCTCTCAGGGCGAATTCTCCGGGAACGTTTACAAAATCGACTTTATTGAAATTATGGTTGAAAAGCAGCTCCTTTAAGAATTCATAATTGATCTTAGAGCCTTTGGTGAGAGTTATTATATTATCCTGAACAGTCTTTTTTCTTAAGACTTTTTCCTCTAAAGCTTCTTTGTAAGTGA
>JAGDBY010000178.1 GCA_017958765.1 Bacteroidales bacterium
GAAGTTGTAAGGGTAGGAGGGAGTGCCGCCGCTGAACTCGGTCAGCAGACACCCCGCCTGGCTGATTCTCTCGGAGAGCCTCTCGTTGCCGGGAGGATAGATTATATCGAATCCGGTCCCCATCACCGCTACGGTAGAGAGCCCAGTGTTGAGAGCAGCCCGGTGGGCGCAGCTGTCAATGCCGTGCGCCATACCGCTGATAATCACAGGCTTGGGGTTGCACAGGGCCAGATGGTTCACTATCTGCTCGCAGTACTTCGCTCCGTATTCCGTCGAGGATCTGGTCCCGACTATAGCGATCATCCTTGAGGCGTTGAGGTTGCACATACCCTTTTTATACAGTACAATCGGAGCGTCGGGGCACTCTCTCAGTCTTGACGGATACCCGTCATCTTCTACAGTGAGAATCTCAAAGCCGCTTCTCTCTGCCCGTCGGAGAGTATGCTCGGCATCCTCGAGGTAATTCTCCTTCAGCCGCTGCTTGGACAGGGCAAGGGCTTCCTTGGCGCTGCCGCACTTCTCAAGCAGCTCTCTTGCGGCGGCGCTGTCATACACATAGCAATTAGCCAGGGCGATGAAACTTACCAGTTCTGCTTCCATTTTTTCGGATGAAGATAGTAGAGGCAGAAAGCAAAAAAGTGCCTGAAAAACAATTCAGACACTTTTTAAATATTCTGTAAAATGATTGGGAAATCCGAAATCAGATAATCAGCATTGCGTCTCCGTAGGTGCCGAATTTGTACCCCTCTTTGATAGCCACCTCATAGGCATTCATCACGTGTTGATATCCGGCGTAAGCGGCAACGTTGATGAGCATTGTTGAAGACGGGAGGTGGAAATTGGTCACCAGCGCATCAGCGATAGCAAACTGATAAGGAGGGTAGAAGAATTTATTGGTCCATCCGTCGAAAGGAGCAATCTCCCTCTTTGTTGTAACATAGGTCTCGAGGCCGCGCAGAACGGTAAGTCCCACTGAGAATACCTTTTTATTATTGCCTCTGGCCTTGTTGACCGCAAGGGCTGTCTCCTCGGGGATAATCAGCCTCTCCGAGCTCATTTTATGCTTTGAAAGATCCTCGACGTCAACAGAATGGAAGTGAGCGTTTCCCATATGGAGAGTGAGGAATGCGGTGTCCACACCTTTGATCTCCATCCTCTTGAAGAGGCTCTTGCTGAAGTGCAGGCCGGCAGCCGGAGTGGCTACTGCGCCCTCGTTCTTAGCGTAAATTGTATGAAAACGGGTCAAGTCAATCTCTTCCTGATTCTCTCTAACCCACTTAGGGATAGGGAGTGAACCCATAGAATAAAGAGTCTGTTTGAACTCCTCGTACGGACCGTCAAAAAGGAATCTCAGAGTACGGCCGCGGGAAGTGGTGTTGTCGATAACTTCGGCAACCAACGAATCATTCTCTCCGAAATAGAGCTTGTTACCGATTCTGATTTTTCTTGCAGGATCGACAAGAACGTCCCAGAGACGCTGTTCGCGGTTTAATTCTCTGAGAAGGAATACTTCAATCTCGGCTCCGGTTTTCTCTTTATTGCCTTTCAATCTTGCAGGGAAAACCTTTGTGTCGTTGAAGACGAACAGGTCGCCCTCTTCACAGTAATTGATTATTTCCTTAAAGATTTTGTGCTCAATCTCACCGGTGTTTTTATGCAAAACCATAAGCTTGCATTCATCACGGTATTCAGAAGGATATTGAGCTATAAGATCAGGAGTAAAGGAATACTTGAACTGTTGTAATTTCATTATGAGGCTACTCGGGGTTAATTTAGACGACAAAAATAGTTTGTAGAAAGCAAATTATCCAAAGAATTTGCATTTTTTATCGAAAAATTTCCGCATATCGTCCTCTGAAGCGAGTTCAGATAGGCCCCGCTGCCCAGCGCCAGCCCGAGATCTCTGGCGAAAGAGCGGATGTAAGTCCCTTTGGAACAAAGTATTCTGACGGTAGCAAGCGGCCTTGGAGAGTCTTCCACCTCCGGAGCGGGAGATGAGGGTGCGGTGGCCTCCCTTATAGGTGACTGTGCCGGGTCCGCCCTGAAAGCCGGGTCGAAGTCCAGCAGTTCCGCCTCATAAATTGTAATACGGGATGATTTGAGCGGCATTTCCTTCCCGTCCCTGGCGTACTCGTAAGCCCGGGTGCCGTTGATATATTTAGCCGAGAACATAGGAGGAACCTGCTCCTGTTCTCCTACAAACTGACGGCAGCACTCTTCCACCGCTTTTGCATCGATATGTTCGTAAGGATAGAAGCAGTCGATAGGTTTCTCGAGATCGAATGACGGGGTAGTGGCCCCGATGGAGATCCCGGCTATGTATTCTTTTTCGTGACTCTGAATCGTCTCGGCCAGTTTTGTAGCTTTCCCGGCGCAGACAATCAGAAGGCCGGTCGCCAGCGGATCGAGTGTGCCGGCGTGCCCTATTTTGATGTTCTTTACCCCGAAATGTTTCTGAAGGGCGAATTTCAACTTTCTCACAACATCCCCGGAAGTCCAGCGGTAAGGCTTGTCAACAGGTATTATCAAGCCTCCCGGATAGTCCTCAATATTGTGAGATACAGCTCCTTGAAATGTTTTGTCGATGATTACGGCAGATTCCATCAGCAAGGGATCTTGTCTATTCTGCGTTGGTGTCTGCCCCCTTCGAATTCAGCCTCGATGAACGCCTTTACAATTCTCTTGGCCTGATACTCGGTGATGAACCTTGCCGGCAGAACCAGAACGTTGGCGTTGTTGTGCTGTTTGACAAGTTTGCCGATATCCACCGACCATGCGAGCCCGGCCCTAATC
>JAGDBY010000179.1 GCA_017958765.1 Bacteroidales bacterium
CAGCCTTACATAGAAACTCTGCAGACGGTCGAAATACCAGTCGCTTCTCACCTGATAACCTTCAGGCCAAATATTCTCTGCTTCCCTAACCACCTGCATATAGGCGGCATAGGCGAACAGGACAGAGTCTGCCATCACAGATTCCCGTTTGGATGTGAAACTGTCCTTGATCTGTCCAAGCTGAGTCATAAAGTCCTCGTCAGCCAGCATCTCGATGATGTCCCCTCCTGCGTCGTCCTGATCCAAAGTGTTGAGAATCTTGATGTTGTAGTCTTCTGTCAGCGACAGAAGGAGGTTGGCTGTATTGATACTCTTTATGTTGTCTTCAACGATACCGGACTGCAGCTCATTGATTTTTCTGAATTCGAATATAGAGATCACACCGGCGAAGAAAAGTATCGCGCCAATGATCACGAATCCGAAGAAAATCTTCTTCTTGATGCCCGGTCTGATTTGAGTTTCTGCCATAATTCAGGATACTTTTTTTGCGGCGATTATCACTTTCTCACTGCCGAATTTACACCCTATAAGGTAAATATCCCCGCCGTCCGCCACGCCAAGTTTTGCCCTTAACTGGTTTGTATCAAAAGGCAAATTTAACGCAATTATGTTTGCTTTAGCATATTTTGATGACAAATATTTAACATTGCTTTTGCTAATAGTCACATATTCAAGTACTTGAAGTGTCCGACCAGGGAAATTTCCGGCCGGTGCGCCTCCGGTATAGAGATGTGTGCTGACCTCCAACTTGGAGATGCCGAATCTGCTGGAAATCAGCTTGAAGGCTCCGGCTTTCAGCAACCCTTTCGAAGGGAGGAAAAGGTATTCTCCGATCTCGGAAGCAATCTCCGCAGAAGAACTTCGCTCCTCTGACATACGGAAAGAAAAGCCGTCCGTAACTATCAGTGGATCTGTATTTTTCTGTCCGGCCCTCATTAGCAGGAGAACCTCCTTGCACTCATTGTCTGAACATACGATATGCACCTGTTCGGTCTCCGGCAACAGACTTACTGTACGGGAAATATCCGCCATCGGAGATATCTTGACCAGGACGGTGTCTGCCGCCGCGAACAGAGCATCCTTGATAGCAATCAGATTAGGTTCACATTCTTCGATAGAATAAACTCTGGAGGAATTCTTCCCTCTTCTGGCCGGGTCGAGATATATCAGGTCCACATTCTTCAAAGAACTCAACAAGGAGAGAGAATCTCCCCGCATTACAGTGATATTGTCTGCTCCCAGAGCGGAGAAATTGCTTTCCGCAACATCGCAGAGAGGCTCTTTTCTCTCGATATAGACCACCGACTCCGCCACACGGGAGAGGAAATAGCTGTCTACACCGAGCCCTCCGGTCATATCGACCACCCTCTTCCTTTCTGCAAAACGCTGCTTGTATTTGGCGGTAGTCTCAGAGCTGCACTGCTCTGCTGAGAGAGAATCGGCATATTCCAAAGAGGGATTCAGATACCACGAAGGGATCTTGCGCTTAATCTTCTTTCGGGCCTCGACAATAACGGCAAGTCTCTCTATATCAAGCCCCTGCCACTTATTCTTACTAAGCAGCAACTGAGATGTATCCGCCCCGTCGTGAGCTAATATAAAATCTGTCTGTTCTTTGGAAAGCATAATACAAAGATAAACCCTTTGAGAAAAAACTTTATCTTTGAGTAATTATTACCTTTTCATATGGAGACAAATTATTTGGATAGAGCCAAGATGTGGCTTTCCGACAGTTTCGATGAGCAGACAAGGGCCGAGGTCCGTGATATGATTGACAACAATCCCCAGCTGCTGGAAGACAGTTTCTACAGAAACCTGGAGTTCGGTACGGGCGGACTGAGAGGCATAATGGGCGCCGGCACCAACAGAATGAACAAATACACAGTCGGGATGGCTACTCAGGGCCTTGCCAACTATCTGAATGAGTGTTTCTCAGGAAAAGGGATTTCCGTAGTCGTATCTTATGACTCCAGAAACAATTCCAAATTCTTTGCGCAGATAACCGCAGGGGTTTTGCTGGAGAACGGGATAAAGGTTTATCTGTTTGACGACATCCGTCCCACCCCGGAACTCAGTTTTGCAATCAGGTATCTGGAGTGCAATGCCGGAGTAATGATTACCGCTTCCCACAATCCTAAAGAGTACAACGGCTACAAAGTGTTCTGGGAAGACGGCGCTCAGATCATCGCCCCTCACGACAAGAACATAATCGAGGAGGTCGGCAAGATTGATTCTCCTCAGAAAGTGCTCTTCCCTACAGGCAATCTCACCCCTGTTATTGTCGGAGAACAGATAGACAACGCTTTTCTCTCTTCAATAACTTCTCTTACCCTTACCCACGATGCAGTGGAACGTCACTCCGATATCAAGATTGTCTACACACCTCTTCACGGAACGGGCATAAAGACAATCCCTCCGGCTCTCGGGAGACTGGGCTTCAAGAACATATATCACGTTGAAGAGCAGGATGTTAGCGACGGTGACTTCCCTACGGTGGTATCCCCTAACCCTGAGGAGCCTACCGCAATGAAGATGGCTATGGAAAAGGCCGACAGCATCGGAGCGGACATCGTCCTTGCCTCGGATCCCGATGCAGACCGCGTAGGTCTTGCAGTGCGCAACAACGAGGGAGAGCTTCAGCTGCTTACAGGCAACCAGATAGCTTCGATTCTGGTGAGCTATATGCTGACCAGATGGCACGAGAAGGGCAAACTGACCGGCAAAGAGTACATTGTGAAGACAATCGTAACCACCGAAATGCTAAGCGCTATAGCCTACAAATACAATGTCCCTGTGTACAACGTTCTTACAGGCTTCAAATACATAGCCGAAGTGGTCAGACATAACGAAGGGAAGATGACCTTCATCTGCGGTGGCGAAGAGAGCGACGGCTTTAATGCCGGAGAATATGTACGCGACAAAGATGCAGCCGTAACTTGCTGTCTTATCGCAGAATGCGCGGCCTGGCTCGCAGACAGCGACAAAACCCTCTACTCATATCTCGAAGAGCTCTACAAAGAGTTCGGCCTCTACAGGGAGAAACTTGTTTCAGTTGTAAGAAAAGGCAAGGACGGAGTCGAGCAGATTCAGGCGATTATGTCACAGCTTCGCGAGAATCCTCCTAAAGAGCTGGCAGGCTCCGGAGTATTCCGCACAGTGGATTATCTGTATCCTGAGAAGACGGGTCTGCCGAAGTCCAACGTTCTGCAGTTCTTCAGCAACGACCACAGCGTAGTATCCGTAAGACCTTCAGGCACAGAGCCTAAGATCAAATTCTACTTCGGAGCTAACGGCCCGGACGCCGATGCAAAGATCGACGACCTGGTAGCTCAGTTCGTAAAACAGTAGGACCTATTCTCTAAAAGTCAAATCCTACGGAGAAGTATGCCCCGATCTTTTTGGTTATGGTAGACCAATCCAGATCAAAGCATATCGGGCCGAGAGGGCTGGCATATGTATATTTCAGGCCTGCACCGAATTCAGCGTTCCAAGATTTAAATGAGAATTCCTCACCGTCGATATCAATGATAAGCGGCTTTTGGAAGTAGGATTTCAGGCCGTCACCGTCAACCATATAGTTGGCCATTGCAGTAAGATAATGCTTGCCTACGATTTGCCATCTTATGTCACAGCGGGCGATGGTCATATCGGAGTAGATGCCGTAATTGACTCCCCTGGTACCTACAAAAGGCATCTGGAAATCTACATAACGTCCGTATTTCAGGCCTCCGAACTGATTTGTATAAACAGGAAGATACCTGCCGATGACCGATCTGTGGTATATCTGAGGGATGAAAGTGACAGGTCCGTTCCAAGGAGTCAGATAACCTTCGAAAGCGAGAGACACTGAACCGTTTTTGAGCGGAACCATACCTTCGAAAGCAGCAGAGTTGCTATTTGAATAAGGTCTGTACTGCCCTTCAAGAGATGCTTTAAGGCCTTTCTTTGCATAATACGGGTCATCTCTCGTATCGACCGTAATTCCTCCGTACACTCCCATATTCACAACCGATCCTGCAGAAAGGTCCGGAGATATAGCGATATCATCGTAAACATAGCTCTCATATTCTGCACCGATGTAAGAGTGAAGATATCTCGCGTTGTATTCTGAAATATAGAAACGTGCCCTGTTGCGATGGTATTTGGTATCTATTAAAGGTATACCCACCGCTTTGGTTCTGAAATGGTTCAAACTGTACTCATAATTGAGGTTCAGGTCGAACAGGGACTGTATTGAGTAAGTCAGGGTAAGGTCTATCTTAGGATTGTAGGCCAGTTTCAGTTTGGCCGTAGCTTTGAATCCGGAAAGATTATTCTCATTGAAGCCGGCTTTAACTCCCACTGCCACAGCCTCTTCAGTATCTCCCCTGAGTCCCACTGAGATCCTGTGAGGCTCATTCTTTTCGAGCTTGATATCCAACACATATTTGCCCGGATTCAACTCGTCCGCTTGAATGTTATAGAATACGCTCTCATATGCTCCGGTACCTTTGAAGCGGGAAATGCTTTTATGTATATCGGCCGCGGTAAGCTCTTTGTCTACAGATATTCCCCACTTTCTGAAGAGCCAGTCCTGATCGGTCTCGGTAACTCCGTTCACATTGATAGCTGAAAGAACTATCGTCTCATCGTCCAGTCTACGGGCTTTAGGGGCATTGAGCTTCTTTCCTACAGGACCGTTGAAGCTTACCATCTCCTTTATAGCCATCAGCTGACTTCTGTATTTGAGGGCCTCTGTGTATCCCCTTGCCACCAGGGTATCTATGCTCTCGGCATCAAAACTCATTGTACCATAGCCTGATACATCCGGGCGGATATACACGTCGCAAAGCTGACGGTTGGCAGCATTGTGGCCGGAAGTGACGATTGTCATCAGCTGTCCCATCATACCCGGAAGAGAATTGATATCATCCTGGTTAGCTTTGAAACCTTTTGTCAGCTCGACGCCGATAATGATGTCCGCTCCCATTTTACGGCAGACGTCCGTAGGGAAATTGTTGACCATACCGCCGTCAACCAACAGCATATCGTTGTACTCGTTAGGGGCGAATACAATCGGGATGGACATTGAAGAACGCATAGCCTCCGCAATTCTACCGCTGCGGAGCACCACCTCGCTTCCGTCAAGCATATCTGTAGTTACACAGGCGAAAGGAATAGGCAGTTTATTAAAGTCTATAGAATCCTGATAACCGATACACAGGTCGTTGAAAAGATTCACCAGATTGTTTCCGTTGATGATACCGGAAGGGAGAGAACGCATCAAAGATGAGCTCTCGTCGGTATTTACGAATTCTCCGGCGCTCTGCAGCCTGTCGGCATCTCTCTGCACCTGATTTATGCTCTCCAGATTACCCAGGTCCTCCCATCCGAAAGGGATTGAGAGAAGGTATTCAGAGTTACGGGCTTTAGTCTTGTACGAAGCGTCATCCCTTGAGACGGCATTGCTCATATAGTAAGACCAGTCAATCCCCTTGATCAAATCATCCATCTCAGCAGGTTCGTATCCCAGAGAATAGAGACCTCCGATAATTGATCCCATACTGGTACCGGCCACGTAATCGACAGGGATATTCAGTTCGTCCAGGAACTGCAGCACACCTATATGGGCTGCTCCTTTTGCTCCGCCGCCGGCTAACACGACACCGATTTTAGGCCGGGACTGCGTTGAAACGTCATTTCTGGAGAATACTTGCAGTGTATCAATGTTTCCGTTTGCTGCCGTCAGGGCGAAAACAGAAGACAGTGAGATAAGAACGGATGAGATAATCTTCTTTAGCATATTGACTTGTTCTGTTATTTCAGTACAAATATAAATAAAAAAGGCTGACCATTTCTGATCAGCCTTAGTTGAAAATGGCAACTACCTACTTTCCCACATGGTATCGCAGTATCATCGGCGCAAGTGAGCTTAACTTCTCTGTTCGGTATGGTAAGAGGTGGATCCTCACCGCTATAGTCACCTTATTCTTTTGCTAGAGTGGCACTCCACTCCGTATTTCTATGAGAGAGACAACGCGTACGGCGTTTCTTTTATTGTTTGCGCAGCTTCCGCTGCTTCGAAGCTTTCGGGCTATTAGTACAGGTCGACTTTGACATTACTGCCTTTACATCTCCTGCCTATCAACGTGGTAGTCTCCCACGACCCTCTATGGAAATCTCATCTTGGAGCCGGCTTCGTGCTTAGATGCTTTCAGCACTTATCCTTACCGAACGTGGATACCCGGCGATGCAGCTGGCGCCACAACCGGTAAACCAGTGGTTCGTCCATCCCGGTCCTCTCGTA
>JAGDBY010000180.1 GCA_017958765.1 Bacteroidales bacterium
ATAAATTTGCCCGATTCTGAGAAAAAACCAAACCACAGGGACAAATATTTACATGAAAAAATACTTCTCGCTCCTTCTATGCCTGCTGCTGATTCTCGGTTGTGCAAGAACCGGTAACAGCGACGCAGAAGCAGAGGAGATTACAGTTTCCGGAGATACTCTGATTATTCCGGTCAATTCCACAGTTTATTCAAGAATCACAACTCAGAAAGTAGAACGTCAGAATTATGTGCGTACCATTGCCACGACAGGTGTGGTAGCGGCTAATCCGACTACGTATGCCGAGGTGGCTTCTCCGTTTTCAGGAAGGGTCGTAAATTCAAGAGTCCGTGTCGGACAGTCAGTCGGGGTAGGCACTCCGCTGTTCGAAGTATCTTCTTCCGGCTATTCTGAGGAGGTTAAGAATTATCTTCAATCCAAAATAGGCCTCGAGGTTGAGAAAAAAGCTTATGACAGGGCAAAAGACCTTTATGAGAACAACATAACTTCAGAAAGAGAATTGGACGAAGCAAGATCCGCATACGTCGGAGCTTTGGAAGATTTCAACCACGCTGAAGCCACTCTGAAAGCATATCAGGCCAACCTGACCCAGATTGAGGTGGGACAGCCTCTCATTGTCCGCTCTCCAATAGCCGGCAAGGTTATCAGCAGCAACGTCGTTCTGGGAGAATACCTGAAAGAGGAAGACGAGGCTCAGGTGATCGTGGCCGACCTTAGCAAAGTATGGGTAAAGGCCAATGTTACAGAGAAAGACATCCCGTATCTCAACGATATAGAGAGAGTTGAAATCCGTCTGGTTTCTCAGCCCGACACCGTTTATTACGGCACTATCAATTACGTGGGCGGCATCCTTGATGAGGAGACCAGAATGGTTCAGTCCATCATAGAGTGTAACAATGCCGGGGATAATATGCTCCCTAATATGTACGCCAACGTCACCCTGCGGGCAAAAGGGAAGGATCTTCTGATTGTCCCTAAGAGCGCAGTTCTCCAGGGAGAGGGTTATCGGTATGTTTTGAAGAAAATCGGAGAGAACAAGTATCGCAAAGCCACAGTCGACGTTCAGTCGGTTGACGAGAATTCCCTGATCGTTCTCCGCGGCCTTGAAGAAGGCGACGAGGTGATCACCGACGGTACTTTCTATCTAATAAGTTACACCCGATAGCCGTATGATTGAGAAAATAGTAAGTTACGCCGTCAGTCACAGGACCTTAATGGTCGTTGTGTTCGTCGTGCTCTGCGTTGTCGGAGTGATAGCGTGGAGAGGACTGGCGATAGATGCGTATCCGGATATCTCGGACACCACGGTTCAGATCGTAACTCAGGTTCCGGGCCTTGCAGCTGAAGAGATCGAGCAGCAGATTTCAATCCCTATCGAAAGGGCCGTCAACGGTATCCCGCGTCTGAACATTATGAGAAGCAAGAACACTTTCGGTCTGTCGACCGTAGTGCTCGTATTTGACGATAAAGTGGACGACTACTGGGCAAGACAGAGGGTAAACGAGCGTCTGGTCGGCCTTGAGCTGCCGTACGACGCAGTCCCGGAGTTGAACCCGCTTACTTCCCCTACGGGAGAGATTTTCAGATATGTTGTGGAGAGTCCCGACGGAAGCCATGACCTGAGGTCTCTTACCGACATTCACAAATGGACGATTATTCCGTACCTCAAACAGATTGAGGGAGTATCCGATGTAAGTAACTTCGGAGGTATCACCACCCAGTATCTGATCGAGCTTTCTCCTGAAAAGCTTGTCGAGTACGGTGTCTCGCTTTCCGACATAACCGAAAAAGTTGAGCAGAATAACAGCAATGCCGGAGGAAGCCTTCTTTACGAAGGAGACCTGAGCTACGTCATCCGCGGTATCGGTCTTGTCACCGACCTGGAAGGACTCGGCAACATAGTCATAAAGACTGTCGGCGGATCTCCGGTATATCTCAAACAGCTCGGAGAGTTGAAATACGGCAACCTCGAGAGAAAGGGTGTGCTGGGTTTCAGCGATGACCAGAGAGAATACAGGGACGGTGTCGAGGGTATCGTGCAGATGCTCAGAGGGGACAATCCTTCAAAGGTTCTCGACAAGGTACACGCCGCCGTCGACGAACTCAATGACAATATTCTCCCGGACGGTGTCCACATCCACGTATTCCTGGACCGTACCGACTTGGTGAACAGAACCCTTGAGACGGTGTCTCATACTCTGTTCATCGGTATGCTTCTGGTTATTCTGGTGCTGATGCTCTTCCTGGGCAATTTCAAAGGATCTTTCCTTGTCGCAATAACGATTCCTATAGCACTTCTGATAGCGTTTATCCTGATGAAGATAACCGGAATCCCGGCAAACCTCCTTTCACTGGGAGCCATCGACTTCGGTATTCTGGTGGACGGAGCCATCGTGATGATGGAGACAATTCTCAAGGTGCGTGAATCCCATCCGGATATGCCACTCACCGAGCAGTATGTCCAGAAGAGGGCAAGTGACGTGGCAAGGTCGATATTCTTCTCAACATTGATCATCATAGTGGCCTATATGCCTCTGTTCGCTTTCGAGCACATCGAGAGAAGACTGTTCACCCCTATGGCGTTTACGGTGGGCTACGCATTGCTGGGAGCATTGTCAGTGGCTCTGTTGCTGACTCCGGGACTTTCATTCTCAGCATACTATAAGCCTAAGAAGACATATCATAACAAGTGGCTCGAGAAGCTGAACAACAGATACAGAGAGACCGTAGCCGGATTGGTGGAGAAGCGTCAGGTGGTCAAGATAGTGCTGATCGTAACCCTGCTCGGAGCGGGTATCTTCACCGCAACTGTGGGCAAAGACTTCCTGCCTCCTCTGGACGAAGGTTCAATCTGGGTACAGGTGCAGCTCCCTCCGGGAATCTCCCTGGAGAAGGCCACCGAGATGTCGGACAACATCAGAAACGTGCTGAACGAGTACGAAGAGACTTCGTATGTGATGTCTCAGCTGGGACGTGACGATGAAGGAGCCGAAGCATTCTCGCTGTCGCATATCGAGGTGGGAGTAGGTCTGAAGCCTTACAATACTTGGAAGAGCCGCAGAACCAAAGCCGAGCTCGTGGAGGATATGGCCGCCAAGATTGAGCAGCTTCCTGGATACAGCGTCGGATTCTCACAGCCGATTATCGATATGGTTATGGACCAGATTGCCGGAACTCACAGCGACTTGGCAATCAAGGTTTACAGCGATGATGTCGTAGAGGGAAGAAGGGTTGCAGACGAGATTGTAAGCACCATCTCCCGTATCGACGGAGCCAGCGACGTGGCCATAGACCAGGAGCCGCCTACACCTCAGCTCCAGATATTGATAGACCGCGAGAGAATAGCTCAGTACGGGCTCAACGTGGCCGACGTATCCGAGTTGATAGAGCTTGCAATCGGAGGACGCGCCATTTCCGAGATTTATGTCGGAAGCAAGGTTTACGACGTGACCTGCCGTTTCGCTGAAGGCTACAGGGACACTCCTGAGAGAATAGGCAATCTGATGCTTACCTCAGCCGACGGAGCCAAGATCCCTCTCAGCGAGGTTGCAGAATTGAAGATGACCCTCGGAGCAAGCGCCATTATGCGCGAGATGAACAAGCGCTACACGCTTGTGAGAATCAACCTCAGAGGCGCCGATCTTTCTACTTTCGTGGCTGAGGCTGACAGACAGATAGCTGCCAATGTTAAGTACAATAAAGAGAATACATCCCTGCAATGGTCGGGACAGTTCGAGAACCGCAACCGCGCATTCTCTAGGCTGGGGCTGGTAGTTCCTATCGTTCTGGCGGTAATGTTCCTGCTCCTTATCATTGCTTTCGGAAAGGTAAGACAGGCGACCCTGCTGATGTGCGTCGTTCCTCTTGCCCTCTTCGGAGGTATGCTTGCCCTCAACGTGAGACATATGACCTTGAACGTATCTTCTGCCGTGGGCTTTATAGCCCTGATCGGCGTGGCGATACAGAACGGTGTCATTATGATATCCCATATCAATAACCTGAGAAAGGAGGGTACCGAGCTCAAGGAGGCTGTCATCGACGGAGCCGCCCACAGAATGAGACCTATCCTTATGACGGCGACCGTGGCTGTTTTGGGACTTTTCCCTGCTTCAATATCCACCGGTATCGGAAGTGACGTGCAGAGACCTCTTGCAACGGTGATTGTATACGGTCTTCTGTTCGCTACGGTAATAACCCTGTTTATTCTTCCTACTCTGTACTATATGGTCGAGAAGAAGGCTCTGCTGAAGGAAGAAAAACCAAAAGAAGAGATATTATGAAAAGAATAATCACAGCTTTATATATCTGCCTGGCGGTTACCGCAGCCAACGCTCAGAGTCTGAGCTACAGCAGGTTCATCAACGATGTATATGAGGGAAACCTCGACTATGCTGCCGAGAAGCTGAGCATTCCGCTCGCCGAAGCTGAACTTCTGGCATCCAGAATGTTCCTGGATCCGGTCATCGGTGTCAGCTACGGGAACAACAGCGACTGGGAGATCCAGATGGGTCAGGGCGTGGAGTTGGAGTTGAGCAAGACAATATCCCTCGGTAAGCGCACTGCAAGAATCGACTATGCCAAGCAGTCTCTTTCTGCAACCGAGGCGGCTCTGAACGATTATCTGAGAAACCTCCGCGCAGACGCCACCCTCTGCTATCTGGACGCATTGCTGGCCAGAGACCTTCTGCAGATAGAAGAGCAGTCTTATGAGAACCTCAGCAAGCTCTCTTCTACCGACAGCGTCCGCTTCCTCAAAGGGGAAATTTCCCAGCTGGACGCTATCCAGACCAAGTTGGAGGCCAACATAGCCAAACAGGAATACTATTCTAAGAAAGCAGAATACAACAATATGCTGGTCTACCTGGATCAGATATCGGGCAATCCTCTCAGAGGGTCCGAAGAGATTCTGGGAAGGCTCAGAGACCCTGAGAGACTGTTCATTCTCCAGGATCTGATCGCAGAGGCTGTAGAGAACAGAGAAGATGTTATCGCAGCTTTGAAGAATGCCGGAGTAGCGGAGAGTGAATTGAGAATGATCCGCCTTGAAAGGAATCCGGACATCGACATCTCCCTTGGGGCAAACTACAACACCAGAGTCCGCAACGAAGAGGCTCCGGCTCCTGAATTCATAGGCTATTCAGTGGGACTGAGCATTCCGCTTCCGTTCTCGAACCTCAACAAAGGCCAGATCAAGTCGGGTCAGGTGAGAGTTCAGCAGGCTAAGATTCAGGCGGACAATGTCAAGAATATGGTAATCTCCGAAATCGTGCAGGCTTACAACAACTACGAGTCTGCCAGGATCAAGGTGGCGGATTACGATTCTCTGTTGATGGAGAGCGCCAAAAGGGTGCTTGACGGCAGAATGTACGCCTACACCCGCGGAGAGATTTCGCTACTGGAAGTTCTGAACGCTCAGAGCACCTACAGCGATGTGGCGAGGGCTTACGCCGAGATTCTCCACGACTGTATGTCCGCATGGGTAGAACTGGAGCGTAGCGCCGGTATATGGGATATCGAACTATAGTTTTAAAAAATAAGGTTATGAAAGTCAGTCGATTAATAATTGTATGCCTTGTGACTCTCCTCTTTACTGCAGGATGCGGTCTGCTGGGCAGCTCTACAGAAACTGCCAGGAACCCTCAGCAGGTGATAAATGCTGTCGGCAGTATGGATATGAATATCTCGATTACCTGGATTTACCCTATGGGCCAGCAGCCGAGACAGACTACCAATGACTATTCTCTGAAGATTAAAGACGGCTTGGCAAATACCAGACTCCCTTTCATCGGGACCAAATATTCATCTTCAGGTTTCGGTGAAGACGCTGCCATTGTGTTCAATAATCAGCCGATTACCGTAACCCAAATGGCGAGAGGGACGAAAGGCGAGTATCTTATCTCCTTTACCACCAAGGTGGAAAACGAGTTGTTCATTGTCGATCTTACGGTGTGGGACGACGGTACGGTAAACATTGCCTGCAAAGGGAGCGAGCGTACCGTGATGAACTATGCCGGAGAACTTAGATTTCCAAAGGAGCAATAATATGCATATAGGTGTAGCTGGAAATATCGGAAGCGGGAAGACTACTCTGACCAGAATGCTTTCAGAGCATTACGGTTGGATCCCCAAGTATGAGGCTGTCACCTACAATCCTTATTTGGAAGACTATTACAAGGACATCGGACGCTGGTCCTTCAACCTGGAAGTGTATTTTCTCACTCAGCGGTTCAAGGATCTGATGGAGATTTCCAAATCGGACAAGACCATCATTCAGGACAGAACCGTCCTGGAGGGTGTGTATGTGTTCGTAGAGAATAACAGGCGCCTTGGCAATCTCAGCGAGAGAGATTACCTGGCGTATATGGACCTGTTTCACGTTATGCTCTCTATGGTGCGTATCCCGGATTTTTTGATCTATCTCAAGAGTTCGGTTCCGCATCTGGTGGCGCAGATACAGAAGAGAGGCAGAGAATATGAACAGGGGATAAGCCTGGAGTATTTGAGCGGCCTCAATGATCTGTATGATAAGTGGATAGAGAATTATGAAGGTAAAGTCCTGACAATCGATGCAGACGGTCTGGACTTCCAAAACAACCCTGAAGATTTCAATTTTATAATAGACAAAATAGACGCTTTGATATATGGCCTCTTCTGATGGAAATAAAGTTCGTGAGGTGAAAGAGCCCTCTTTGTTTGAATCATTCATCCCTATAATATTTTTGTTGGGTCTGATTCTTCTCAATGTGCTGTTTATCGGAGAAGACACTCTGTCCGGTACAGCTCAGCTCTCATTGATGTTCGCCGCTTTGGTGGCCGGAGCTTTGGCAGTACGCAACGGAGTCACTATGGCGACGCTGTTCGACAAGATAGAGAAGACGATCTCATCTACGCTGATAGCTATTCTGATCCTGCTTGCAATCGGTATGCTCGCAGGCTCCTGGATGCTCAGCGGTGTGATTCCGACAATGATCTACTACGGTCTGTATATTCTCAAACCTGAGTATTATCTCCCTGCCACCGTGGTTATATGCGCCATTACTTCTATGGCTACCGGCAGTTCGTGGTCTACAATCGCCACTGTCGGCGTGGCTCTGCTGGGTATAGGCGAGACACTGGGTTTCGGCAAGCCTGTAATTGCGGGCGCTATTATCTCCGGATCCTATTTCGGTGACAAGCTCTCTCCTATGAGCGATACCACCAACCTGGCTGCTAGCGTAGCGGGAGTGGATCTGTTCAAGCACATCGGTTATATGTTCCAGACCACGGTTCCGACCCTGATTCTGACGCTGCTTATCTTTACCGGAATCTCCATCTTCGGTGAGACCAACGCCACTATTTCAGTAGCGGATATGCAGGCTGCAATCAAGGAGATCTACCATATCAACTGGATACTGTTCCTGATTCCGATAATCACCATCTACCTGATTATCAAGAAGGTTCCCGCTGTGGTCACCCTCCTGTTCTCAGGTATTCTGGCAGGTATCTTCGCAGTTATCTTCCAGATGGACGTGATTACCGCGATTGCCGGAGGAAATACATTCTTCGATGTATTTGACGTAGTCACCAAGTCGATGTACGGACCGATAACGGTTCCTGCAGCAGACCCTGCCATCGGAAAACTCTTTGCCACATCGGGTATGAGCGGAATGCTGAATACAGTATGGCTAGTGCTGATGGCGATGACTTACGGCGGTATAATGGATGCCGGCGGAGTCCTGAAGAAGATCACCGACACACTGTTGAAGCATATCTCTTCAGACGGCGGATTGGTTACCACAGCTACCCTGAGTAC
>JAGDBY010000181.1 GCA_017958765.1 Bacteroidales bacterium
AGTTCGTTGGCCTGAATATCGCGCTCGCGGGGCAGGAAAACGTTCGCCCCGGCATTCTCCAGCATAGGCACCAGGAACGGGATGACGTAGCTCTGAGTGTACAGATCCTCCACGGTACCGAACAGCTGAGGGCGCTGCCAGATCCATTTGTCCACACTTGGAGCATAGTAATAACCGTGACTTTGCCACAATGCTATATGTCTGCCGTTCAAGCCTTTAGAAGGCTTATTTAAAGAGGTTGTACGGGTAACTATAGGTGTTTTGGAAGGCTCGAAAGCGTTCTTTCCGGAGGTCTTGGCGGTGGATTTTGCAAGCGGCGGATCGCTCTCCAAAAGGTAGTCTGAAGGGAGCGCTCCGGACGGCAGATCGTCCAGCAGGGACTCATTGGAGTATATCTTGAAGCTGTTGCTGTATGAAGCGTATTTCACGGGCATATTGTCCCGTACGATGTCGTATATGGCCTTGATGTCGTTTTTCCTCAGAGGAGCGTCGCAGAGGTAGTTTGAGAACTGTATCTCGGCCACGCCACCTTTATTAATATATACGTTCTGAACCCGGAGAGTATCCTTGGCTACGAATCTGTCTCCGAAGTAGGCTTCGACAGAGTCGCAGAGAGACATAAACAACTCATTGACAGTAACTTTTTGAGCGCTGAGATTAAAGCAGACGAGGAATAGGAAGGTATATGTTAACAAACACTTCTTCATACAGACAAAGTATACACAAATTTACTATTTTTGTTTTGTTATAACAACAGCAATCGTTTTTACACAATTTATATTATGTTAAATAAGTTTTTTAAACTTCTCCCTATTGTGGTCTGCAGCGCAATATTCTGCCTGTTCTCCACTGCCGCAAATGCTCAACAAAATTTCCAGAACGGATATTTTCTAGATAACTATGTTTACGGTTACCGTCTTAATCCGGCTCTCGGTGTCGGCAATGACGAGACCAGAACTGTCGTAGGTTTCGTTCTCAACGACATCACTATCGGAGCCCAGACAAATGCCGGAGTTCAAAACTTCCTTTTTGAGAGAAACGGCAAGCTCGTTCCTTTCACAGATGAGACAGTTACCAAATCTGAGTTCCTGTCTGCCCTTCCTAACAGCGTTGACGCTTTCGTAAGCCTCGACCTCTCTCTTCTCACACTCGGTTTTAAGACCAGACACGGTTTCCTCACTTTTGACGCAAGGGTCAGAAGCCGCAATATGGTTAAGGCTCAGAAGGATCTCTTCGGCATGATCAAAGACTTGGCAGATGAGGATGATTCCCCTATAGATCAGAAACTTACAGTCGCTCCTATTAATGTTCAAGCCAGAGAATATTTCGAGGTAGGCTTCGGTTATTCTACCTACATAACCCCTGACCTGAAGTTCGGAGCTGCAGTTAAACTGCTTTTGGGTGCCGCTAAAGGCTCGTTTACAAACACCCCTATAACTGTTACCCCTTACGGTGACGATTATATAGTTGACGGATCTGCCAAAGTCTCGCTGACTGCTTCAATGATTGAATACGACCCTGTAAAGATTATCAGAGAGACAAGCAAAATAGGTTTTCAAGGCTATGGAGCTGCAGTCGACCTCGGTCTGTTATGGAACACTCCTCTGGAAGGCCTGTCACTTTCTGCCGGCGTTACCGACTTGGGAGGCATCGTATGGAAGAATTCTATACAGGCTTCTTCGGACCACAATCAGACTATAGTCTCACTAAAAGATAAGTCTGAAGCGGATATTATTAACGAACTCTTTAATATTCAGACAAATACACGGAGCAGACTGGAGTCTGTCGGCACTACCGTCGACCTGGGTATTAAGTATAAAATGCCTTTCTATGACAGACTTACTGCAGGTCTTCACGGATCGTTCGGTATAGGCGTATTCCCGTACCACGATATCCGTTTCGGTATCACAGTTACCCCTATCGACCAGATCAGCCTCGCTGTCAGCGCTGCCAAGACCTCTCAGGGTCCTGCATTCGGTGCAGCTGCCAACTTCCACCTCGGAGCTATAAACATCTTCGGCGGTGTGGACGGTTTCATCACAGGATTCGGTGCAAGACACTATCCTGAGAAAGCTGTCAATTCAGTTGCCAAAATCGGCTTTACAATCGACGTATTCCGTAATTAGCAATCGAAATGGACGAAGATCTGATTCTCAGTGCAACCCCGCTTGCAGAGCGCCTGAGGCCTAAAAGCCTCGACGAATATGTCGGTCAGGAACACCTTGTCGGCAAAGGGAAAGTGCTGCGCACGATGATCGAGACTGAGAATGTATCTTCGTTCATTCTGTGGGGTCCTCCGGGCGTGGGCAAGACTACCCTCGCCTGGATTATAGCCAAAACCCTCAAGAGGGAATTCTTCACACTCTCGGCTGTTAGCAGCGGCGTGAAAGACGTCAGAGAGGTGTTTGAAAAGGCTAAAGCTGCCAGAATGTTTGCAGTGAACGGGGCCCCTATCCTTTTCATTGACGAGATCCACCGCTTCAGCAAATCGCAGCAGGACGCGCTTCTGGGGGCTGTCGAGAACGGCACCGTGGTCCTTATCGGAGCCACTACCGAGAATCCTTCCTTCGAAGTGATCTCCCCTCTCCTCTCCCGCTGCCAGGTCTATGTCCTTAAATCACTGGACGTTAAAGACTTGGAAGTTCTTACCGACAGAGCCATCCATCAGGATAAAGTCTTGAAGGAGAAGAATATAGAGCTCAAGGAGACCGACGCCCTGTTCCGCTTCAGCGGCGGTGACGCCCGTAAATTGCTTAATATCATAGAAATAGCTGTCAACGCCGCTCCGAAAGGGAAGCCTATCGTCCTCGACAATAAATATGTCACGGGCGTTCTCCAGGAGAATATAGCCCTCTACGACAAGAACGGCGAACAGCACTATGACATTATTTCAGCATTCATCAAAAGTATGCGCGGCAGCGATCCCGACGGGGCTATCTACTGGATGGCCAGGATGCTTGCCGGCGGCGAGGATCCCCTCTTTATCGCCCGCAGAATGCTGATTCTGGCCTCCGAAGATGTCGGACTGGCTAATCCTAACGCCCTGCTTCTGGCCCAGGCCTGCTTTGAGGCTGTCCACAGAGTGGGAATGCCCGAGGCCCGTATCATTCTGGCCGAAACCTGCATCTATCTGGCCACCAGCCCTAAGAGCACTTCTGCAATTATGGCCATAGACAGCGCCCTGTCGCTTGTCAACAGCACTTCCGAGGCCCCTGCAGTGCCTCTACACCTCCGTAACGCCCCTACCCAGCTCATGAAGGACTTGGGATACGCCAAGAACTATAAGTACGCCCACGACTACGAGGGCAATTTCGTTAAACAGCAGTTTCTGCCCGATTCTCTGCAAGGCACCGTATTCTACAACCCTGGTGACAATAAAAAAGAGGATGAGATACGGGCTAGGCAGGAAAAACGCTGGGGTAAGAAATAACTTTGCCAAAATGTCAGTTTTTCGGCTATGGTAAGCTTTTTGCCATAGTTAAGCCGTACTGTTTGAAAACAATAAAAAATCAATAATCTGGCACAGAAAAAAACTACAAAAGGGAAAATCGGCGTAACCACCGAGCACATCTTCCCCGTTATCAAAACATTCCTTTATTCTGACCACGACATCTTCGTAAGAGAATTGGTGGCCAATGCCGTGGATGCCACTCAGAAAGTAAAGGCCCTGGCCTCTTCAGGAGAATTGAAGGGAGAGCTCGGAGACTTGAACATTCAGATTTCAGTTGACGACAAGGCCAAGACCCTCACCATCTCCGACAACGGTATCGGTATGACCGCCGAAGAGGTGGACAAATATATCAACCAGATAGCCTTCAGCTCCGCAGGAGAATTCCTCGAGAAATATAAAGACCAGATTAACAGCATTATAGGTCACTTCGGCCTGGGATTCTATTCTGCATTTATGGTATCCAAGAAGGTTGTAATCGACTCTCTCTCTTGGCAG
>JAGDBY010000028.1 GCA_017958765.1 Bacteroidales bacterium
CCTGGAACTTGGATGCGGGAAGGGAGAATACACTATAGCTCTTGCCGAAAGGAATCCCGGCATCAACCACATCGGTGTAGATATAAAGGGAGCGAGGCTCTGGAAAGGGGCCAAATACGCCACCGAGAACAATCTTTCAAACGTAGCTTTCCTCCGTACCAGAATAGACTTTATCTCCTCGTTTTTCGCGGAGAATGAAGTGGACGAGATCTGGGTAACCTTCGCAGATCCTCAGCCTAAAAAGCCTAACAAAAGGCTCACTTCTCCGGTATTCCTCGGGAGATATAAAACTTTCCTAAAAAAAGGGGGTATAATCAATCTCAAGACCGACAGTCAGCTCCTCCACGAATATACTTTGGAGACAGCTCCAGAGAGCGGCTTCGAGATTCTGGAGCATAACAGCGATATCTACGGGAGCGGACGGGTGACGGAAGACGACATTCTGAACGTCAAGACTTTCTACGAGACGCAGTTTCTGGCGCAGGGGCTGCCTATCACCTATTTAAAAATGAGATTACTCTAACTGTTGCGGTTGCAGAGACTGAGAGCCAGCTTTGTCAGAAACTCCTTAGCCTGGGAGTCTTCGAACACACTCAATGCAGAAATAGCTTTGCGGGACTCCTCCTCGAGAGCGTCCTGAGCATACTTCAGTCCGCCTGCTTCGGTGACGGTCTTAAGGACTCTGCGTCTGCGTCCGTGTTTGAAGTCGGCCATCAGCTTGCGGCTACTCTTCTGCTGCTGATTACGCAAAGCCCCGAGCAGAGGAAGGGTGATTTTCCCCTCCGTAATGTCCTGGCCTGAAGGTTTTCCTGTCTTCATCTGAGGAGAATAATCCAGAATATCGTCCCTTATCTGAAAAGCGAGTCCCAGGTGGATGGCATATTCCCCTACTGCATCGATCTGCTCCTTGGACGCATCAACTGAATAAGCGCCGGAGAGCATAGCTGCGTGGAACAGGGAGGCCGTCTTATAGGAGATAATCTTATAGTAATCCTCCTCGGTAGTATCCAGATAGAAGGATTTCTCCATCTGGAACAATTCTCCTTTGGAGAGTTCCTCCAGACAGGTGCGGTATTCTCTGATGATATCCATATTTCCGACATCCACGATGTTCTTCATCGCGATGGAGAGCCAGAAATCGCCTACAAGAACCGAGGCGGTGGAAGAGACCATAGCTCCGACCGTAGGACGCCCTCTTCTGATTTTAGAGTCGTCCACAACATCGTCGTGAAGCAGAGTGGCCGTATGCAATAACTCCGATGCCGCGGCACAGCTGCAGGTAAGGTCGTTGACTTTGCCTGAACAGATATGTGCGGACAGCAGGCAGAGCATAGGACGGAGTTGCTTTCCTAAACTCTCCAAAAGATACCGGTTGATAGAATCCAAAAGAGGTACTCTGGAGCTGAGACTCTCGACGAATACCTCTTTATATCTATTCCAGTCCGATCCTAGATATTTGACAATATCTTCAATCATTAGAACTTAACACCGACTGTTATTTCCAAACTGTGAGGTGTGTTTCTGATTTGGCCTACGTTCTGAGCGTATTCTTTACCCCCGGCAACTTTTCCGAAGTTCCAAGCGTACTTAGCTGTAACCTGAACCAAGTCAAAAAGCTCGACACCGCCGCCGAGAGCCAAACCGTACTCGAGTTTGCTTGCAAGCTCTTTGGTGGTTTCAACGATTGTCTGGTCACCTGTACCGTTCAATTTGTTGCTAAGGCAGAAACCTACAAAAGGAGTAGCCTGAATAAACGGTCTTACTATCAGCAAATCCGGACCCCATTGAATATTGACAGGAACCTGAAGGTAAGAAAGCTCCCAATTTGCATCATTGATTTTAGAACCTTTTCTGTTGTAAACAAGCTCAGGTTGTACAGAGAAACCTGCTACCGAGCGGGTCTGATAACCGATACCGATCTGGAAGCTGGTGTAATCCTTGATATTTTGGATATTAAGATTCTTAATATCTTGCTGTGAGCTGGTAATACCTGCTTTGATGACAAATTTCTGAGCATTTGCAGAGAAACTTACACTTGTCAGCATCAAAACTGAAATAACAAATAGAGTTAGTTTTTTCATATTACTGATGATTTAAATATACTTTTCTATTCTCGCAACAAGATCGCTCTTAGGAACTGCTCCTACTGAACGGTCCACCAATTCTCCGTTCTTGAAAAAAAGAAGGGTAGGTATATTGCGGATTGAATATTTCATAGGGATGTCGGAAGCCTCATCAACATTGCATTTGGCAACGGTAATCTTACCTGCATATTCATCTGCAAGTTCATCGACTATAGGTGAGAGCATTCTGCACGGGCCACACCAGGTAGCCCAGAAGTCAACTATCATAAGACCGCCTTTTGACAGGAGATCTTCAAAATTAGAATCTGTTACAGTTTGTACCATATTGTGTCATTTTGATTGCGAAGATAATAAAAATTAAACTGTCTGCTCAATATTCCAGACAAAAGCCTTCACTCCCACCTCCTTGTTTCTCAGGTCGAGTTTCTTGATTGAGGCCAGAAGTTCCGGCACGAGAGAGTCATCTACAACCGTCATTACGGCTGAATTCATCTCAGGCCAGGTGTGGGTGCCGCGGTGAGGCTGACCGCCGTTAGTACCGCGTCCCTGTACCTCTTCAAACATAGTGAAACCGGATATTTTCAGCTGATCCAGCATATATTCTACACGTCCGGTATTGGATTGATTGAATACTATGAACACTGCTTTCATATCTTATTCCTCCTCTGTTGAAAGTTGCATAAATATATACTTTTGACGCTCTTTTGACTCTTTGTCGCGCTCGCCACTGCGGCTTACAAGGCCGTAGAATACCGGCACTACGATAAGGGTGATCACGGTAGATACCAACAGACCTCCGATAACCACTATACCCATCGGGTGCCACATTTCAGAGCCTGAACCTTTGCTCAACGCCATAGGAAGCATACCGAGCATTGTGGTGAAAGCTGTCATCAGCACAGGGCGGAGACGGGAATGTCCCGCAAGAGCGATGGCGTCGTAAAGTGAATACCCGCGGTCGCGCATCAGGTTGGTATAGTCGACAAGCACGATACCGTTCTTTACAACGATACCTACCAGCATCACTATACCCAGAGCGCCGACAAGGTCGAGAGTGGTTCCAGTAACCCACAGAGCCAGAATTACTCCGGTGAGGGCGAAAGGAATCGCCAGCATTATGATAGCAGGCTTGCTGAACGACTCGAACTGAGAAGCCATCACGATATAAACCAGAAGCATAATCAGCAGTAACAGCATAGCCATATCGGAGAATGATTTCTGCATCTCCTCGAATGAACCTGAGATGTCGGTGGTAACTCCGTTAGGAACCGTGATCTCGTTCATCGCCATATTGACCTGAGCGGCCAGCTCTCCCAATGATACATTGTAAGGAGTCACACTCAGTTTCAGGTATCGCTGACGGTTCTTTCTCTCAATTGTAGGCGGAGAGAAGTATTCTTCAATGGTTGCAACCTCGCTCAGCTTGATCTTCGATCCGGTAGGGGTCGGGATAGTGAGGTTGAGAATGTCTGAGATTGAATTACGGTTGTCCTCTTTCAGTCTGACGAGAATGGTGTACTCTTCTCCGTCCTCTTTCAGGAATCCTGCGGACATACCGTTGACGCGGTTACGGACGTATGTAGAAGCGACGCTTGTGCTCAAACCGTGCATAGCGAGCTTCTCTTTATCGAAGTTGACCATCATCTCAGGGCGGTCCTTGTCACGGCTCATGACGATGTCACGGGCTCCCGGAACCTTCTCCATGATGGCATTCTTCAGGTCCTCTGCAAATATATTGGTCTCGTCAAAGTCATAGCCGTAGACGTCGATGTCCACAGAAGAGTTGCCTCCAGGACCCATTCCGCTCGAAGCATTACACTGGAAGCGGATAATCTGAGGGTATGTAGCCAGCTCACGGCGCATAACCTCGGCGATCTCCTGGATTGAACGTTCGCGCTCCTCTTTCTTCAGACAAACCACGGTCATTGAAATACGGCTGTTGGTAGTAGAAGAGAATATAGCGCTGATACCTGCATCGTCATCGCTTCCGGCGGTTGTCGAAATACGCTCTATTTCAGGAACGAGTTCGTTGAAACGGTTCTCCAGAATTCTGGCGATCTTGATTGTCTCATCGATCTTGGTACCGTTCTGAAGCTCGACTGTAACGCTGAGTCGTCCCGAGTCACTGTCCTGCATAAAGTCGGTACCGATTCTTCCTGAGATCAAAGGCATCAGGGATGCGACGAATATAATCAGCGCCACAAGAAGGGTGATAAACTTGTGATTCAGGCAGAATCTCAAAGCGCTTGCGTAGAAATTGTCGATCTTGTCGAGAAGTCTGATGACCACTTTCTCATAGAAGCCCTCTTTCTTTTTAACCTCAACCAGGTGGCCGTCTTTATCCACTGTAACTTCCTTGGCCTTCAGAATCTGAGAGCAGAGCATAGGTGTCAGGGAGATTGCCACTACTGTAGATGTGCAGACAACTATCGTAACGATCCATCCGAGCTCTTTGAACAGGATGCCGGCCATACCGTTAAGCATTGTCAACGGCACGAATACGGCAACGATAACCAGGGTGGTGGCGATAACCGAAGTCCACACCTCATTTGTAGCGTAGATGGCCGCATCACGAGGATTGGCTCCGCGGTCTATGTGCTTGGTGATATTCTCCAACACCACAATGGCGTCATCCACCACCATACCGATAGCCACGGTCAGCGAACTGAGGGAAATGATGTTCAGCGAGCTGTTGGCCAACGCCAGATAAATGAATGCCACAATCAAGGCGATAGGGATCGTAAGGGCGATAATCAACGTAGCTCTCCACTTTCCGAGGAAGAACAGCACGACGATCACCACAAACAGGAGTGCATAGAGAATTGACTCCTCCAATGATCCGATTGCATCCTCAATGTCTTCCGAAGTATCGAAAAGGACTTCCACTTTCACGTCTGAAGGGAGCTGCTTTACGATTCTGCTCATCTCCCTGCGGACATCCTTACAGATCTGAACGGCATTGGCGTCGGAACGTCTGGTGATCATAATTCTGACACCGTCCTCTCCGTTGATCTTCTGATCAAGAGAAAGGTCCTTGATGGTATCTCTTACGTTTGCGATATCCTTGACAAAGATCTGCTGTCCGAGAGGAGTGGTAGTTACCACAATATTCTCGATCTCGCTGCTCTCCTGATACTCGCTGCGCACCTGGAGGTTGTACTGCTCTTTGTCCATCTTCACAAGACCTGAAGAGAGGTTCATGTTGTTTGCTGAGATGGCCTGGCCGACTGCCTCTACGGTAAGATTGTAAGTATCGAGCTTGTATTGGTCAAGGTCTACATATATGTAACGGTCCGGGGCTCCGGTTACGGAGATATTACCGATACCGTTCACTCTGTTCAACTGAGGGACTACGATGTCATTGAGAAGCTTGTCCAGACCGGCATAGCTCTCTTTGGCCGTAACCGAATAGTTGATGATAGGCATTGAGCTGGAGCTGAACTTGAAGATGTACGGGTTGCTGCAGCCGCTCGGGAGGTTATCCTTGAGCATATCCACGTAAGAGCGGATATCGTTCATCACCTCGTCCAGGTCGGTGCCCCACTCCATCTCCAACATCACCATCGACATATTGTCACGGGAAGTTGAAGTCATATTCTTCAAGCCGTCCACCGAGTTAAGGCTGTTCTCCACAAGCTTTGTCACATTCTCCTCAACCTCACTCGCATTAGCTCCCGGGTATGTGGTCATCACCGTGACATACGGAGGTTCCATCTCCGGGAACTGAGCGATAGGCAGCCTGGTAAAGCTGAAAATACCTATCACTATCACCGCAACGAAGACCAGAATCGTCGTTACGGGTTTATTTATCGCGGTTTTGTAAATACTCATCTTTAATAAACTTTAACAACTTTGATAGCCACGCCGTCTACGAGCTTCTCAGCTCCGGTAGTGACGATCTCCACACCTTCTTTAATCTGATCGGCGATAATCTCCACTCTGTCGTCATATCTGTCACCCAACTTGACAAATACCCGTTTCGCCTTGCCGTTGTCATTCAGATAGACATAACGCTCGTTGGAGCCGGTAAGTCTCTGTACGCACTGGTAAGGGACAAGCATCGCATTGTCGCTCTCCAAAGAGATGATTGCGTGGCAATACATTCCCGGACGGAGGAGTTTTGAAGGGTTGTTTATTTTCACTCTCACTGAGAATGTGTGGCTTGAAGGGTCGATGACAGGGAAAATCTGGTCAACGACTCCGGTAAATGTCTGTGATGGATAGACATCGGACTTAAGAGCCACCTGCATTCCGTTCTTAATCATAGGGAAATAAGCCTCAGGGACATTCACCATAAGCTTCAGGGTTTTAATCTCGCTCATTGAGAGAATGTACTGGCCGGCGTAAAGCTCGCCGTTCTCATAATTCTTGGCTGTAATTACACCGTCGAATTCCGCCCTTACGAAAGTATTCTGCTCGAGGAAACGGATCTGCTCGGCTGCCTGGTTAAGACCCATCTTAGCCTGGTCGTAAGCCTGCTGAGATACTGCGCCTGTTGAGACCAATGCCTCCATTCTGGCACATTCCGTCTTGAGGTTTTCGTAAGACAGCTTGGCTGTGTTGTACTGCTGAGGGTCCATCTGAACCAACAGAGCTCCTTTTTTAACCTCGTCACCGGCGAGAACGTAAATCTTCTGGATAATGCCGGTTACAGAAGGGGCGATATTCTGTGTCGTGTAACCTTGGAGAGTGGATGAAAGGTTGAGCTCGCGGGCAACTTCCACGCTTTTGAGAATGGTTGTCTCCACCACTTCTTCCCTCTGTATTTCCTGTTGCTCTTCTTTAGGCTTGCAGCCGGTGATAACAAGCGCAAGCGAGAGAATAATCAATAATGATTGTTCAATTCTTTTCATATATATACTGTTTTATTTATTCAAAAGTTTTTCGAGGTTGATCTGCGCCTCAACCAAAGTCAGAACTGACTGCATATAACATGACTGAGCCGAGATCACAGAGTTTGAAGTAGTGGTCATCTCCATTGCAGAAGAGAGCCCCTGCTCATATTTAGCCTTTATGTTGTTGAACACTTTCTGGGTTACTTCCAGATTGTCTTTCTGAACACAGTAGTTCTCGTAGGCATTCGTCAGATTGTAGCACAGCTGCTTGTAGTTGATCAGAATGCTCTTCTCAGTAGAGTTGAGCGTGCTCAGCTGCTTCTCATAAGAATACTTGGCTGCCTGAATGGTCTTCAGCTTGCCCAGCGAAGAGAATAAAGGGATGGAGAGGGTGACACCGATCATATTCGGAGGAGTCATGTTCATCCTTGCCTCATCTGAGAAATAGTGTTTGTAATTGTACTGATAACGGGCTGAAAGTGTAGGTGATACCGCCCACTTAGCCGCGTTGAGCTGCTGTTTGCTTAGCTCAGTGTTCTGGAGCAGCAGCTGATAGTCGTAATTGTCAGTAATGTCGAACTGCTCGCCCATCAAGGCCATATAAGCAGCCTCGTCCAGAATATCGCTCAAAGGCTGAGTCAATACGATCTGAGTGGAAGGATCCAAATCGAGGAGCAGCTTGATTGTATTGTAAACCATCTCCAGAGAACGCTCGGCCGATGCCTGAGAATTCTTGAGGGTTGCCAGCTGAACTGTAAGCTGATCTGCGGCGGTCTGCTCTGAGACTCCCACCTCAACGCTCTTGGCGGTCATTCTCTCAAGAGAACTCATACTCTCTACGTTCTGCCCGAGAAGTGAAATGATCTGCTCGGAAACCAGCGCTGAGAAATAAAGCTGCTTGGCTTGGGAGCGTATATCCAACTCCGTCTTCTGGAGGTTAATGTCAGACATTTTGGCAGTTATCTCGCTGATTTTTGCATTTACCACCATCGCTCCGTTGAAGGCCAGTGAAGCTGTCAATCCCAAAGTGGCGTTGGCCGGCATTGAGATCTTCATCTGTCCCAAGTCCATCTTATAACCCAACATGTCGGTGTAATCAGCGGTTGCGCTAAGTTGAGGGAGCATATTGGAGATTGCTACCCATTTATTGGCCTGCGCTGCCTGTACGTCGTAGGACGCACCTTTTAGAGAATTATTCCTTTCAACAGCCATCTGTTCTGCGTCACTCAAAGAGAGATACAACACTTGCTCTGTGTCCTGAGGATTGTATGCGGAAACAGTCTGAAAATTGAAAAATAACAGCAGTGTTGCAAGTGACAAAATGGCTTTGGTCATTTTCTTACTTGATTTCATATGTGTTCTAAAAAATATGCCGAATAAATCGCGCAAATTTAGTACCAATCTGTTAAAGATTAATTAATTTTGTAGCATAACTGATTGTTTTGAAACAAATATTCAAATTTTGTCATGTATAAAAACTTCAAAAATTATCTGACTGCGGAGCTTCAGGCCATCAAGGATGCCGGCCTGTACAAAGACGAACGCGTCATCACAACCGCTCAACAGGCTGTTATTAAGGTTAGCTCAGGTGCTGAAGTGATCAACTTCTGCGCTAACAATTACCTCGGTTTGGCTAACAATCCTCAGTTGATCGAAGCCGCTAAAGAAGCTTTGGATTCTCACGGCTACGGTATGTCTTCTGTCCGCTTCATCTGCGGTACCGGAGACCTTCACAAAGAGCTTGAGGCAAAGATCGCCGAGTTCTTCGGCACGGAGGACACCAGTCTCTACGCTTCCTGCTTCGATGCCAACGGCGGAGTATTCGAGCCTCTTCTTGACGAGAATGACGCCATTATTTCCGATGCTTTGAACCACGCTTCAATCATCGACGGCGTACGTCTCTGCAAGGCCGTTCGCTATCGCTACGCCAATGCCAATATGGAAGAGCTGGAGCAATGCCTTATCAAAGCCCAGGCTCAGCGTCACCGCATCATCGTCACCGACGGTGTATTCTCAATGGACGGAAATGTCGCTCCTCTCGACAAGATCCACGCTCTGGCTGAGAAATACGACGCTATGGTTATGGTCGATGAGAGCCACTCTGCAGGCGTTGTAGGTCGCACAGGCCGCGGCACCACAGAGCAGTTCAACCTTCGCGGACAGATAGAGATTCTTACAGGTACTCTGGGCAAAGCCTTCGGAGGCGCCGTAGGCGGATTCACCACAGGTAAGAAAGAGATTATAGCAATGTTGCGTCAGCGCAGCCGCCCATATCTCTTCTCTAACTCTATTCCTCCTATGATTGCCGCTGCTGGTATCAAAATGTTCGATATGATGGCAGCTACCAACGAACTGCAAGACAAGTTGCATGCAAACACCGACTACTTCGTATCACAGATGAAGGCCGCCGGTTTTGACATCAAGCCTACTCAGTCAGCTATCTGCGCAGTAATGCTTTACGACGCTAAGCTCTCTCAGATTATGGCTGCACGTCTGCAGGAAGAAGGTATTTACGTTACCGGATTCTATTATCCGGTAGTGCCGAAAGGACAAGCACGTATCCGCGTTCAAGTGAGCGCCGGCCACGAAAAAGAGCATCTGGACAAATGCATCGCGGCCTTTACCAAGATTGGTAAAGAACTCGGTGTTATCTAAAAATTTTTCTTCGCATACAGCAAGAGGGATCCGAAAGGGTCCCTCTTGCTCATTTTATTTATATAAACCGGTATTCTACTCCACCCGGGTCTTAGGAAGTTTGTAAAACTCCTGAATCTCCTTCATGGCTTCGTCAGTCATACCGTCAGGCTCAAATCCCATATTGCGGGCGCACATATAGATCTGAGCGCTCTTGTTCAATACGTCGATCTGGTCGAAAGCGTCCATCACGTCCTTGCCCACTGCGAAGGCTCCGTGTTTCTCCCACAGAACTACATCGTAGGTCTTGATCTGCTCCATCAGCGACTCGGCCAGCTTCAGAGAGCCCGGCATCTCATATCTTGAGACGCCCAGTCCCAGCGGAGCAAAGACGAGGGTTTCCGGAATCATAGACCACAGCACCTTGGTCAGCACATCCTTCTTGAGGAATTTCTCAGTGTGACTCATTGCCACCAACTCAATCGGGTGTGTGTGCACGGTAGCTTTGTATGAAGAGCCGGTACTTATAATGTAATTATGAACTCCGAGGTGTGAAGGCAACTCAGATGTAGGTTTAACTGGGTTGTCGGCAATCATCTCATAGTGAGCGCAATCATCACATATACGTATAATACAGCCATTGTCCATCGGATGACGGGCCAGGTCACGCATCTTGCGGTTTGTACCCTTGCAATAGAAGAAACACCCTTTAAGGCAGGAGAATGTCTCCCCGATTTCAATCGCCGGAGCCAATGCCGGCAGCTTCTTCAGTTCGTCATCCACGAACTCGGTAATATTAACTACAATATTTCCACCGTTTCTTTCGGCCCAGCCTTTTTGCCAGAGATATCCGGCAACTTCTGCAATTCTCTCAATCTCAGCAGCCAGCTTAGGTCGTTTATCCAATACAGAATTCATAATTTACTTAGTAATTTCATTGAACTTTTTATAAATAGCCTCCCACTCTCCGGTGTTCTGAGGAGAATAGGAGACGGTCTCGACAGAAGAGAGAACTTCGCTTCTGGTCAATCCGGCCTGAACCATCACATTTCCGATGGCGGTACACTCGGTAGGGCCGGCAACGACAGGAACGCCCAGCACATTTGCAGTGAACTGATTGACCATCGCATTGCGGGAACCTCCGCCAATTATGTGAAGCACTTCGATCGGTTTAGGAGAGAGCTTCTTCAGGTAGTCAAAGACCTGACGGTATCTGAGAGCGAGACTCTCGAAGATGCATCTGGTAAACTGAGCCTGGGTCTGAGGAACCTTCTGCCCTGTCTTGCTGCAGTATTCTGCAATAGCCTTGGTCATAGACTGAGGATTTGCAAAAGAGACGTCGTCAGGGTTGATCAAAGAAGCAAAAGGCTCGGCCTTGGCAGCGTCTGCAATCAAAGCTCCGTATTCGGTAGCCGGCCATTCACGGCGGCAGCTCTCGAGGAGCCACATACCGCAGATATTCTTCAGAAAGCGGATCTTTCCTCCGACTCCTCCCTCGTTGGTAAGGTTAGCCTGGAAGCACTCCTCAGACACGATCGGCTCGTCGAGCTCGACTCCCATAAGGCTCCACGTACCTGAACTCAGGTAAGCGAAAGCAGGTGTCGTAGCAGGAACCGCAGCCACTGCTGAAGCGGTATCGTGCTCTCCTACAGCCATTACCGGAACAGGTCCGAGGCCTGTCTCTTCCTGAACCTCTGCAGTCAGCGTACCTACGACGGTCCCAGGAAGAACCACCGGAGCGAACTGCTTAGGTGAAATACCCAGAACTGACAGCACCTTTTCATCAAACTGCTTTGTGAAAGGATTGATGAGTGAAGAGGTGGAAGCGATAGAGTATTCGGTGACAGCATTCCCCGTCAGCATATATGACAGAGCGTCCGGCATAAAGAGAATTTTGTCCGCAACCTTCAGGGCGGTGTCATTCTCCTTGCTCAGAGCAGCGAGCTGGAAGATGGAGTTGATGCTCTCAATCTGAATTCCGGTACGGGAGAACAGCTCCTGTCTGGTGAATTTGGTGAAAAACCACTCCATTCCGCCTCTTGAGTACGGATCTCTGTAGCAGTGAGGATTGCCCAGAAGCGAGCCGTCCTTGCTGAACAGGGCGAAATCCACTCCCCAAGTGTCGATACCTATCGATTCTATCTTGACACCGAGGGCGGCGGCTTTCTTCAAACCGCCCAGAATCTCTCTGTAAAGTGAGAGAATATCCCAGTAATCGTGTCCTGCAACTTTTACGATATGATTCGGGAAGCGGGCCAACTCCTCAAGGGCGATATTGCCTGAGCCGACTTTGGCCAGCATCACTCTGCCGCTGGTTGCTCCCAAATCTACCGCTATATAGTTCTTTTCCATTAAACTTCTGAATTACTATTTCAATTCCTTAGCTCTGCGCAAACCGTAGAGGGTAACCACAAGGAAACAGAACAGAGGAAGTACAAAACTTACGTTAACTGCCGGATGATTTGCAACAGTACCCAAGTCGATTATCTTGCCTTGAAGCAGCGGCATAAATGAACCGCCGACAATTGCCATCACAAGGAATGCAGCACCGATTGTGCTGTCTTCCGCGCTGACGTTTTCAAGTGATATACCGTAAATGGTAGGGAACATAAGTGACATGAACGCACTTACGCAAATTAGGCAGATGACTCCGTGCATACCCACGAAACAGATAGCTCCCAATGTACACAGGGCAGCGCCTGTACCGAAAATAGCAAGGAGCTTGCGTGAGTTGACATACTTCATCAAGAATGTAGCCACGAACCTGAAGGTCAGGAAAGAGCCCATCGCAATGATGTTGAACTTCTGAGCTGTAGCTTTGTCTATACCGAGATTGCCGGCATACTGGATGATGAAGGTCCAGGTCATAATCTGAGCGCCTACATAGAACATCTGGGTAAGCACACCTTCACGGTACGGCTTGTTTGTCCAGAGGTTATTGAAAGTCCTGCTTAAACTCAGACCCTCTTTGTCACCCTGTGTCTTAGGCATCTTCACCAAAGCGATGACAATGAGAATAAATGTCACAACGCAGCCCAAAGCCACATATGCATTTCTGATAACGTGGATATCGCTGGTCACATCAGCCTCGGTGAGAACTGCACCCGGCGTATTGCTGACAAGGTTTGGAAGAACCACCCAGGCAGCCACAGCCATACCCATCAGAGAACCCATCGGGTTGAAAGCCTGCGCCAGGTTCAGTCTTCTGGTTGCATTCTCCTTAGAGCCGAGAGAGAGGATGAAAGGATTCGCCGTTGTCTCAAGAAATGCAAGTCCGAATGTGAGGATGTACAGTGAAATACAGAAAAATACAAAACTCTGCAGCGCAGCGGCCGGGATAAACAGGAAAGCTCCGACTGCATAGAGAGTAAGTCCGAGGAGAATACCGCTCTTGTAGCTGTACCTTCTGATGAACAGAGCTGCCGGCAGAGCCATAGTGAAATAACCGCCGTAGAAAGCGGCCTGAATCCAGGCTGCCTTGGCTGCAGGAAGTTTGAGAATACTCTGGAAAGCTGCAACCATAGGGTTGGTTATATCATTCGCAAATCCCCACAATGCAAAGAGTGTGGTGATAAGAATGAACGGAAGTAAAAACTTCCGTTCAACTAGTTTATTGCTACCTTCCATCACTGTTATTTGTAAATTGGACCGAAGTTAGCGC
>JAGDBY010000182.1 GCA_017958765.1 Bacteroidales bacterium
AGAAGAATGATACCCTGGAGGCCCTGCTGATAGGCGTAATGCCTGAATATCAGGGTAAGGGAGCCTCACTGCTTCTTCTCAAATACATCCACGAGAACTGTATCAAAGCCGGAATCAATACTATGATAGTAAATCCTCAGCTGGAGGATAATTTCAGGGCTTTGACCCTTCTGGATCATTACGAGTCGGAGATTTATCTGCGAAGGAGATCCTATACGAAGGAAATCTGAGAGAAACCGGGGCGCAAGTCCCGGTTTTTATTTGATCTTGGAGAAGTCCTCTTCTATCTGCCTGTGGAGCTCTTCCATATTGGCGAACTTTCTGGTTCCGCGGATGTAGCGGAGGAATTCCAGTGACATTCTCTTGCCGTAAAGATCTCCGTCATAGTCGATTACCTTTGTCTCCACAGTAGGGGTGTTGAAATCGTCGTCTGTCGGTCTGTAGCCCACATTTGTGAGGCCCCTGTATTCTTTATCCTCTATAAAGACCTTGGTGGCCCACACTCCGAAAACAGGAATGTCGCAGCCTTCGTCGAGCTCGAGGTTGGCAGTAGGGATGGAGTGGATTCTCCCGTGACCTTTGCCGTGAACCACAGTTCCGCTGACTCTGAGCGGGTGTCTCGAACTCCGTTTGCGGTATATCAGATAGAAGATCAGCCCTGCAATATATACGCTTGCGGTAAAGATCCACATAGTGCGGCTCCCCCTGTTGATCTCAGGAATATAGCATATCACCAGAATGATTACGGTGACGATCGCCGATGTTACGGCTTTCTTCTTGGCTGCTATAAGGGAGAAGCAGGTAATAGTCATCGATACTATGTTGAGCACCGCTCCGAGCTTGATCATCTCCTCGGTCCATTCGGGCTTGAAGCAGAGCGCACAGCAGATTACAGCCATAACGAGAAGGGCGTTGTAGGCAGTTCCCTGCTTATTGTCCTTCTTGATGAAAGCTGGCAGGAGCCCCTCTTTGGAGATCGCCTGCATAGCGCGGGAATTGACCCTGAGAAGAATGCATATTGTAGTCAGCAAGGCAATTGTAATACAGATGCAGATTATCTTGGTCAGCCAAGGATAGGCTGAGAGTCCTCCGTGTGAAATGGATGCGAAAAGCGGGATATATCTCATTCCTTCGTCTTCGTAAAGAATTGAAATAGGGAGAGTTCCCACTATCGATGCTATCAAAGCCGCATACAGCAAAGCCACTATCCCGAGTCCTATGAAAAGTGAGCGGTGGATATTCTTCTCAGGTCTGCGCACCTCCGTCGCGATGAAGGCTATGCTCACGCACCCTCCGTATGCTACCATTGCGAGAGGTATGGCGCTCAGAAAGCCGCTTTTACCCTTGCTTCCGGATGTGAAGAAATCTGCGAAACCGGAAGTGTCGAAACCGCCTCCGAACAGTGCCAGTGCGCAGTAAAAGACTATGATAGCAATCAGAATCACTACCAGAACGTTCTGAATTCTCTGAGACCTGCGGTTGCTCACTGAGAGAATGACAATCGCCGCCAGAATAGATATCACCGCTATGAGCGTCCCTGATTTAAGGGCAGGAAATCCTGCAGCCAGATATATTCCGATGTATATGGCTGAGAATGCTATCGCTATGATATTCGAAATGATGTATCCCCAGCCGCTCAGAAAGCCCAGGAAGATACCTTTGTCCCCTCCGATGGCAAGGCGCGGAAAAATATAGATACCTCCGCTGCGGGGAAAAATTGAGGCCAGTTCGGTAACCAGCAGTCCGTAAAGACCGTAAATGAATGCAGCCAAAACCCAGCTTAGAATAGCCGAAGCACCTGCATAGTAGATAGTTACGCCTGATATTGAGAAGATGGCGCTGCCGATGCAGGCGCCGATTATCAGCGCCACGCAGGAGAACAGACCCATCTTATCTTTGTTTGCCATTGCGGGGCAAAAATAGGCATTCTAACTGAGAATTTTATAATTTTGTATAAATAGGCGCACCGATAATGAAAGTATTTGTCGCAATCGATTCTTTCAAAGGCTCTCTTTCCACCTTTGAAGCCAACGAAGCCGTAAGAGAGGCCCTTGCCGAAATCAATCCCGACCTTGAAGTCCGCTGTTTCCCTATGTCGGACGGGGGAGAGGGGTTCAGTGAGGTTTATACTTGCTATGCTGAGGCATCCAAGATTGATCTGAAGGCCCACAGCCCGCTCGGGGATATCATCGATACCCACTATTATCTGACCGCTGACGGGACTGCAATTATTGAATCGGCCCTTATATGCGGCTATACCTTAGTGCCTTACAGTAAAAAGGATCCCCTCAATCTCACAACTTTCGGCCTCGGAGAAATTATGGCGGACGCCATCTCCCGCGGAGCAAAGAGGATGGTGATAGGTTTGGGAGGCACTTCCACCTGTGACGGCGGAGTAGGGATGCTGCAGGCTTTGGGAGCAATGTTCTATTTAAAAAACAGGTTGCTCTCTCCGGGAGAGCCTGCCTTGATGAACAGAATAGAGAAAGTTGACTTATCTGCTTTAAAATCAATTGACTGCGCTGTTTCTGTCTGGGTGGATACCGACGCCTCCTTCTACGGGGAGAAGGGAGCCGTGAAAGTATTCGGCAGGCAGAAAGGGATTAAGCCCGAGTATATGGATGCCGCCGATCAATGGATGAAACGTCTCTGGTCTCTTTATGGCCGAGGAGAATCATTCGTTCCGGGTACCGGAGCCGCAGGAGGCCTCGGGGGAGCGCTTTCACTGCTGTCCGATTCTGAAACTGTCTCTGGCGCTCAGAGTATCCTTGCCGTATCCCGTTTCAAAGAGCTGGTGGACGGAGAAGCCACCGCCCCCGACTATGTTATAACAGGAGAGGGGAAATTTGATTCTCAGTCACTTACAGGCAAACTTCCTTATGCTGTGGCCCTCTCTGCCCCTAAGGCGAAAGTGATCTGCCTGGCCGGAAAGGCTGAGATTCTCAGCGACATCCACTTTGAGAGAATCGTTCAGATTACCCCGGACGATATGCCACTTTCCAAGGCATTGGACAAAGAGGTTGCAGCAGAAAACATCAGAACTTCCCTCAGAAATATTACATTTGCACAATAATTCAAAAATGAGCGTTATGCGCACATCTAAAATACTGTTACTGTTATCCCTTTTGATCCTCGGCGGCTGCGTGGGGGATAAAGAATATGACCTGTCCGGAGGGATAAATACAGAGATTACACTCTTTCAAGATGAAGTATCTCTCCCTATAGGAAGTATAGGGCCTATTACAATCAAATCCGTCCTGCCGGCAGCGGCGGCTGAATATGTTACCGAAGGGGAAGACGGCCTCTATTATATGACGGGTAAAGACGAACTCTACAACGAGGTTATCTACCAGATTGACGATAAGATAGAAGACAAGAGTTCTCCTTTCGAGTATCACTCAGGAAACTGGAGCCGTTCTCTTCCGATGCTTCCTTTGATGCTCGGAGGAATGGGGCTGTGGCTTACTAACCAGCAGGTTGACTTCTATATTACAAATCCGCTGTACAACTCCATCAAAATCAGCGGTCTGGCCAAACTGTCGGGCTCGAACGGTCTTATAGCCGAGCAGCAGATTGACAATGTAAATGTGTGGGGCTCGCTCTCCAAATCTCACCTTTACACCCTCAAGGTTACTCCGGATGTGGCCGGAGCTCCCTTCTCGGTTGCAATCGAAGATTTCACCGTTTCACTTCCGGATAATATCACTAAAAAATTAAGCTATGACTTCGCGGACAACCTGATCTGTGAATATGAATACAAAGCCAGCGTGGCTGTAGGGCCGGAATTCAGTCTCAAAATAGAACTGCCTACCATTAAGGCTGCTGTCCCGTTTGCTCAGTTCAATCTCCATAAAGCTTCAGTCAAGGTGGTCCTTGAGAATACTCTGCCTCTCGATGTCTCTGTAGATTATATCAGGGTATTGACCGGTGACAATCCGTTCGATTATGACCGCGATATCTCTGTTACCGGCGATATAGCTCTGTCAGCAGGGTCGGTCGGCAATCCTACCACCAATGAATTTACCTTGAATGTAGAGGCTCTGAAGGGTACCATCCCAGATATCACAGGCCTTGTCGTCTGCATTACAGCGAAAGGATCCCAAAGTTTAGGAGTGGTTTCAGTATCATCCGACCAAGGTGTTTATGTTAAATCGTCATCAATCAAGCTTCAGGGTGGCATAACAATTCCGCAAAATGAAAAATAGATATATCCTCATATTGTTATTGGCAGTAACCTCTTTAACTGCTTCCGCCCAGTCTTTCCAGTAAGGTTTCTTCCTGAGCAATTACAATCTTGCCTACAGGTACAAACCGGCAATTGTAAATGACCATTCTTTTATAAGTATCGGAGAATACAGCACCAACCTGAGAGCCAATGTGGGCGGATCGGCTTTTCTTTATCCTATGGGCGGAGAGGTGGTCACAGCATTGCATTCTTCAGTGCCTGCCGAGACCTTTATGTCTAAGCTCAAGGATGATAACTACATTCTCAGAACACTGAATTACAACCTGATATCATACGGCTTTGCTAAGAACGATGCATTTCACACTTTCGAAATCAACGTCCGCGCTCTGGCGGGAGGAAGCATCCCGAAGGAGATCTTCCAGATAGCCAAGCTGGGTACGGCTGAAAAGATGTACGACCTGAGCAATTTCAGAGTAATGAGCAATATCTACGCTGAACTGGCTTACGGCTACTCCAGAAAGCTGAGCGATATCGTATCTGTAGGAGTGAGGGGTAAACTGTTGGTGGGTCTCTACTCAGCCAACTATAACTTCAGAAAGTTCGACGTGGAGATGACGGAAGATGTCTACAGAGCTACTATAGAGTCAGATATGCTAGTTACAAACAAACTGGTCAACTTAGTCCCGGACGATGAAGGCTTAATAGATTTTACCTCTTTTGCTTCAAAAGGGAGATCTCTCGGGCCTACAGCCGGCGGACTTGCAGTGGACTTGGGCATCGAGATCAAGCCGGTCGAGAATCTGACCGTATCAGCCTCGATTCTTGACTTGGGAGGCCTCTTCTGGTACTACGGAAATGCGGCATCCACATCGTCAGTTATCACGTTTGACGGCTTCAAGAACGTTCAGGTCGACCAGATTAACGAGTCAGGCCTTAAGAATCTTCTGGACGGCGTCAAAGACGACTTCCTCTCTTCGATGAAGCCGAAGAAACTCAATGACTTCGTCCGTTTCTATACGGTGCCGTTTACTGCAAATCTGGGATTCAAGTACCGTAGCGAGTTTTATGACAGACTCACCGTAGGAGCCGCAGGAAGCTATGTAGGATACAAAGGAATGCCGTACTGGGATGCCCGCCTGTTTGTGGCTGTCAATCCTTTGGAATGGCTCGACTTCACGGCGGACGTGGGTTACAGTACCTACGGCACAGTTTACGGCGGAGCGCTGTCGCTGAAACTCTACAATTTCAGAATCAATGCAGGACTCCAAAACGGAGTGAGCGGAAAAATTGCTTACACTTCAACCAAACTCAATGCGAACAGCAAGACAGTTACGGTGGGTGTGACTTTCGACCTGAAATAGTTTTAAAAGATAACCCCTGTCAGCAATGCGTCCCAGGGCTCTGTAGGCAGTCCGTCCACAATTCTGAACGGATAGCAGACGCCTATTACGGGACAGCGTAGCTGAGGGATGAGTCTGTCGTAGAATCCCCCTCCGCGGCCCAGTCTTTCCCCTTTGGCGGTAAATGCTACGCCCGGGACAATCGCCAGGTCCAACTCTTCAGCTGGGACTGTCACAGCCTCATCTGTGGGCTCCAAAATCCCTTTATAACCCTCTTTCAGATGTGCAGGGCTGTATTCTTTGAGAATGAGACTCTCTCCGGATACCAGAGGGATCACAATTCTCTTTTTGAGGTGCCACTTATCGATAAAGTCGGCGGTCTCAACCTCTCCGGGGATGGACATATAGAGGAGAACGGCGCCTGCGTTCTTGAAGGCGGCTTTATTCTCCAGGGCTGACCATATACGGCCAGTCTCCTCCCTGACTCTGACAGGGTCGGAGAGGAACTGCTCCTGAAGCTCACGCATCCGTTTTCTTATCTGTTTTTTCTCCTCTGACATACTCTACAAATATATCAATGTTTCTCCAATTATAGTATATTTGTACATTATGAAAGAATTCTTTATTTCCGGTATTCAGCAGATCGGTGTCGGAACCCTCGACTTCAGAAAATCATGGAATTGGTTTATCGAGATGTTCGGCATCGACATCAAAATCCTTGAAGACGATACTGTAGCGGAGAGAATGCTCCCTTACACCGGCGGTCAGCCACATAAGCGCCACGCCTGCATAGCCGTAAGCCTGCAGGGCGGAGGCGGTTTTGAAATATGGCAGTATTCTGAGCGTAAGCCTCTCCCTCCGACCTTTGAGATCGGAGTGGCGGACCTGGGAGTTTTTGCGGCTAAAGTTAAATGCCGCCACGCTGCCGCCTGCCATAGAATGCTCTCAGCCAAGTGGCCGCACTGCTCACCGCTGGCAACTCTTCCCGACGGAACCCCTTGTTTCTACGTGAAAGACCTTTACGGAAACTGCTTCCAGTTCGTGTAGCGGAGAGATGTGTTCATCGATGATAAC
>JAGDBY010000183.1 GCA_017958765.1 Bacteroidales bacterium
ACGATTTGCTCCATCTCCCTTATTTTCTGTGTGAGGAAGCACTTCCTAACGGTGTGGAATTCGCTGCATTCGGGGTGGAGAAGGGCACCCCTTGGATAAAAGAGGCTATGGAGTATTACCAAAACCGCCCGTTTATTATAAAAGAAGGTATCTACGACGAACTCGCTATTCCGATTGCTATTATGACCTATCTGAGCAGTAAATATGAGTTTGTCCCGATCCAAAGCCTCTCGGAGTTTGTCAACGACAGCTCCAAAATCTGCTATCTCCCCAACGATTGGTTTAACGCACATCCGAGGGATGATGTAAAAGGTCTCTATTATAATATAACGGAGAATACCCACTGTATTCACCATTTTGCCAATTCATGGCTTGAGGATGAATATGGCGGAGGGCCGTTGCACAAAATGTACTACAAGATAACCGGGAAAAACTGGAGGCTGAGGGACGGACGCTTCCAATTGTATGGAACGGACAAAAAAATCAAGATATAATGATACCTAAAGTTTTCCATCTCTGTTGGCTCAGCGGCGATCCATATCCTAAACAGATTAAATTCTGCATAGATTCGTGGAAGAAATACAACCCCGATTATGAGATTGTGCTGTGGGATACAAAACGATTTGACGTGAATTCTACACCTTGGACGGCCCAGGCGTTTAAAGCGGGCAAATATGCCTTTGTAGCCGACTATATCCGCCTCTATGCCGTGTATAACTACGGAGGTATCTATCTGGACAGCGATGTGGAGGTGATCCGTTCTTTCGACGACGTACTGCACCTTCCGTATTTTATCGGGAGCGAGACGGTGCCCGACAGTATAGAGATAGCGGCATTCGGGGCTGAGAAGGGAAATCATTGGGTCAAGGCGGGTCTGGACTACTACAAAGACCGCAACTTCATAAGAGAGGACGGAGAGATGGATCTCGAAGTGCAGCCGAGGATTATGAGCAACATCATTTCCGAGAAATTCAAATGGGTATTCATCAACTCTCCGGAAGAGGTGGTGCCCGATGAGGATAAATTCTGCATATTTCCGTGTGACTGGTTCAGCGCCCATCCTATAAACAGTGAAGGGGCGGTATATTATAAAGTGACTGAGAATACCCACAGCATTCACCACTACGCAGGGCTTTGGCGGGACATCGAGTACCCGGGAGGCCCTCTCCACAAGCTGTTTTATAAACTTACAGGTACCGACTGGAGGCTGACGAAAAGGTGGTTCACACTGTATGGAAAGAAGTAAATATGACTGTCTGATAGTCGGTTCCGGCCTTTACGGAGCTGTGAGCGCGTGGAAAGCGAGACGCGAGGGTAGGTCGTGTCTTGTGATAGACCGGCGTCCTCAGCTGGGAGGAAACCTCTACTGTCAGAAAACAGAGGGGATTGAGGTCCATTCTTACGGTCCTCATATCTTCCATACCTCAAACCGGAAAGTTTGGGATTTCGTCAACAGCCTGACTCCTTTCAACGGTTTTATAAATTCTCCTCTGGCTAACTATAACGGAGAGCTGTACAGTCTCCCGTTCAATATGAACACTTTCCGTCAGATGTGGGGTATCTCCACTCCTGAGGAGGCTAAGGCTATAATCGAGGAGCAGAGAAAGGAGATCTCATGCGAGCCGTCCAACCTTGAAGAGCAGGCGATCAGCCTCGTAGGGCGGAACATCTATGAGAAGCTGATAAAGGAATATACCCAGAAGCAGTGGGGCAGGGAGTGTAAAGATCTCCCGGCATTCATCATAAAGCGCCTCCCGGTGCGTTTTGAGTACAATAACAATTACTACGACGACACCTATCAGGGAGTACCTGTAAAAGGATACAACGCTCTGATAGAAGCATTGTTGGAAGGGGTGGAGACCGTTACCGGGGCGGACTTTTTTGCCAATCGCAGTTACTGGGAGAGCCTTGCCGAGAGAATCATCTTCACGGGGCGGATCGACGAGTATTTCGACTTCTGCTTCGGAAGGCTCGATTACAGGACCGTTACATTTGAGACCGAAACGCTCGACATCCCCGACTTCCAGGGGAATGCGGTGGTGAACTATACTTCGAAGGCCCAGCCATTTACCAGAATCACCGAGCACAAGCACTTCTACCTGTTCGGAGACGAGGTGAAGTTCAACCCTAAAACGGTGATTTCCAGAGAATATCCTTGTGAATGGAGTGAAGGTAGGGAGCCGTTCTATCCGGTTAACGACATCCGCAATACGGCGGTTTACGGTAAGTACAGAGAGCTTGCCCTTAGTCAGAACAAGGTGGTGTTCGGAGGCCGCCTGGCTGAATACAGATACTACGATATGGCTCCGATTATAGAGAAAGTACTTGATTTAAAATAAAATAAGATGGCTGCTGTCAGTGTCATAGTATTGGTTTACAATGTGAGAGATTACATCGCCCAGTGCGCCCGTAGCCTTTTCGGCCAGACTTTGGAAGATATAGAATACATCTTTGTGGATGACTGCTCCGGTGATGAATCGATAGAGATTCTGGAGAAGATTCTGGAAGAAGAGTTCCCCGAAAGAAAAGGGAGCGTAAAGATTCTCCGTAACGATCGTAACCGGGGCCAAGCCTGGTGCCGGCGCTTAGCAGTGGAGAATGCTGCCGGAGAATATATAATTCATTGTGACAGTGATGATTGGCCTGAGATAGACATGTAAAGCAAGCTATATTCTAAAGCCAAGTCAGAGAATCTGGATATTGTGATATGCAGGATGAGGCGGGTGTACCCGGATCATATAGAGCCTTATGAGAACAAACTGGGAGCCGAAGATCTCCTCGGGGCGCTTATTTACGGCGACATTCACCATCAACTGGTGGATAAACTGATCTCCCGTAAAGCATATGAGAAGGGAGTCATATTCCCTCAGGCGAACCTCTGTGAAGACATTCCGATAACAATCCAGCTCGCTTACAACAGCAGCAGCTGGGGATATCTTGACGAAACGCTCTATAATTACAGGTTCTCGCCACAGAGCATCACTGCAGCCCCGAGCAGTAAAGCTACGTCGGCTCAGGTGCAGTCCAACATCGCTCTGACCCTCTCGTTCCTTGAATCCAAGGGACTGAGTAGGAAGTATCGCAAGAATATCCGTCATATGAAGTGCTGGACCCGTTTTACAGCCCTACCGCTTCCTCGCAAAGAGTATATGGCCGTATATCCGGAAGTAAACCTGGCAATCCTCCTTGACAGCCGCTTCACGGTCAAAGAGCGTCTCGGACACCTTACCAAAATGCTCGGGATTCACGGAATTTCAAAACTGTTCTCAAAGAGATGACCCCTAAGATAAGCGTCATAATCCCGGTTTACAACGTTGAAAAATACGTCGCAGAGTGTGCCAGAAGCCTGTTTTCACAGACTTTTGCAGAGGCGGAATTCATTTTCGTGAATGACTGCACTCCCGACGGCTCGATGTCTGTGATACGCAGTGTCCTGGAGGAATTCCCTCAAAGACGGCAGTGGGTTAAAGAGATTACAAAACAGGTCAACGAGGGACTGCCGGCTGCCCGCAAAAGCGGCCTTGAAGCAGCCCGGGGAGAATATATCCTCCATTTCGACAGCGATGACTTCGCAGAGCCTCAGATGCTCGAAAAGCTTTATGCCGAGGCACAGTCTACCGGGGCGGAAACAGTCGTATGCGCCTGGTTTAAAGACAATACCCCGCAACCTACTAAATATACCCGAAGAGGTGTGAACTGCCGGGAGAAGGTGCTTTCGGATATGATAGCGGTGGGAGAGATGCAGTCTGAATGGCGCTATATGGTCCGCAAAGATGTCTATTCGCGCGGAATCACGTTTCCGTCCCACAGTCAGGGAGAGGATCAGGCGCTGATGGTGCAGCTCGCTTTCCACAGCAAAAGCATCTATTCTCTGCCGGAGCCGCTCTATCACTGGCGCACCAATGATGAATCAATGACACACGAGCCGTCAAAAGAGTCTGTCATAAAGCGATTTAAAGACTCGTGCGCCAACGTTCGCCTCGTAGAAGACTTCCTTACCGCCCGGGGATGTAAAGAGCGCTACAGGGAAGAATTGACGGCTCTGAAGCTCTATGCGGCATTCTATCTGAGGCCTCTCCTTAGAAAAGGGGAAGCGGCGGAGATGTTTGCAGCCGCATTCCCGGAGATAAAATCTGAGGTTTATTGCAACAAACTCACTAAATTTGCCCATAAAGTTGAATATTTCATCAATACACACTGCTCATCTAAAACGGTAAAAGCCATATACAGATGGAGAAACTCCTGTCGATAATAATCCCTTCCTACAATATGGAGGACCTTCTCCCGAGATGCCTTGACTCTCTTCTGGCATCAGGGGCCGGGGATTCTTTCGAAGCGATTGTGGTCAACGACGGGAGCCGCGACGGCACCCTGGCTCTTGCCAATTCTTACAGGGAGCGCTACCCGGACTGTATCAGAGTGATTGACAAGCCTAACGGGAACTACGGTTCTACGGTAAATGCGGCTCTGCCAGTTGCCTCAGGCAAATATGTCAAGATCCTCGATGCAGACGACTGGTTTAACTCAGCAGCCCTTGCCAAGTTTATCGGGGAGCTCGCCTCGACGGATGCCGATATGGTGGTAACTCATTTCACCCTGATACATCCTAAAAATGTCAGAGAGACAGCCAAATACAACCTCTACGGCAGAGAGCCGTTTACCTACGGAAAAACCTATCCTCTGGACAAAGTGCTTTCACACGGCTGCATCCGCTTCTTCCTGATGCACTCTCTCGCATACAGGACCGACCTGCTGAGGGAGAACGGGTACGTCCAGACCGAAGGATGCTCCTATACCGATCTGGAGTGGGATGTCTATCCGCTCTTCTATGCCGACAGTATCGTATTCTTCAATACCAATCTCTATCAGTACAATCTGGACAGGGAAGGGCAGACGATGGATCCGAAGGTGCTCTCCAGAAGTCTCGACCAGCTCGAAAGGGTGACCGACAATATTTTCCTTTTCTATGAGAACTTCCCGAGGGAGACTCTTTCTGCAGAAAGAAAGGCCTTTCTGGATGAGTTTTTCCGCAACAGAGTGCGTCTGATGGCTAAATGCTACCTGCTCGATCTTCCGAGGGAGAGATTCTCTGCCGACGAATTCGAGAGGGTGGATGCCAAAATGAGAGCCCATATGGAGACTCTCGGCCTGAAGCAGTTCAGGCTTTTCCCTGAGAATAAAATAGTCAGGATTGACGTCTACCGCTACTGGCAGAAACACCGCTGCCGTCTGCCGGAGGCGGTCGAAACTGTCAGCAAAGCTTTGGACAGGGCTGCCTTAGCCATCTACCTGAAACTGTTCAGATAGGATTATACCTCTTTTTTACGTACAGCTCTCCAGATACCGATACCGGCCGCAGCTGCGATGCCCAGGTATATCAGCATGATGCATATAATGGAGATAGTGTTGCCCAGACGTACGCTGTCAGGGTCGAAAGTGAAATTGATCCTGTGTGTGCCTGCAGGGATGTTCATAGCCCTCAGAGCGTAGTCCGCCCTGAAATGTTCCGCTTTCTTCCCGTCAATTGTGGCTTTCCAGCCGTACGGGTAGTATATTTCTGAGAATACTACCGTAGCGTCGGAAGAGGACCTGAATGAATAGTCGATGCTGTTAGGGGCATAAGAGGTAAGCCTTATAAAAGCGTTGTCGGCTTTGCCCGGACGGGCATTCTTTACGAACTGAGCGAAATCGCTGCCCACTACGGCTACCGTACCGAGATCCACTTTGTCGAGTGCGTCAATCTCCTCCTCAGGACTGCTCACAGTCATAATCTCCGATACGATCCAGGCATTGCCCATAGCGTTCGCATTCCTTCTCAGGAGCGGAGTACCCGTCTCGGAAGGAGTGATTATGTACTTGGCGTTGAGCATATTGATCACAGGCATATGATTCTTTGATAGATGTCTGTCAATCAGATCCTGGTAGCGGCGCAGCTTGGCGGCGCTGTATCCGCCGAGAGATTCCAAGTAGTAGGATGTCCTCGATTCGTTGTAGGTATTCGTGGTGAGGTTCAGCACTCTGAAATGAGGATCCCTGTCCTTTAGAATAACCTCTTCGTAAGGGAGCATCTCGAAGGTTGCGGTCTTCTCGGCAGGCTGAACGAAAGAGCTGTCGTTGAAATAGCGGCGGTCCACCGGCCACATATCGGCCAGAACCAGAACTGCCAGAATGACGGTCATCATCCACGACTTCAAAACGCCTTTAGAATAAAACCAGAGGGTGAGGGCGGAGGCTGCTATAAACGCAAGAGAACGAAGAGAATCAGTCCTTAAGAGTATCATTCTCTGCTGCTGAACGGCCGTGTATGACCAGTCAGGTACCATCCCGGTCCAGGAAGAGTCATTGGCAGATGTAAAGCTGAACATACTTCCGCCGAACAAAGCCAGAACCAGGCATATCGCCCCAGTAACTCCGGCCGAAATCAAGATGGCGCTGCTAAGTCTCTTCTTTTCGACCTTCCCTTGCATTATCTCCCTGATAGCCAGGAATCCAAGCAGTGGCATCGCCACTTCGGCGACAATGAGAATCGATGATACTGCCCTGAACTTATTGTAGAGAGGGAAAACTGCAAAGAAGAGCTTCGTGAGTCCCATAAAGTTGTGCCCCCAGGCGAGCATAACCGAGAACAGAGTGCCGATCAACAGTCCCCACTTGTGAGGCCCCGGCACTATCAGACATCCCAGCAGGAATAGGAAGCTCACAATGGCTCCCATATAGACGTTGCCGAGGGTAAACAGCTGCTCTCCCCAGTACCTAGGGGCGGATTTACTGAATCTCAGCGCTTCGGCGGCGGGTACTCCCGAAGAGACCAGAGTCTTGTACAGCTTGGAGTTCTTACCGACATTCATACCGGTAGCTCCGCCCTTGGCTCCCGGAACAAGGAAGCTGAGGGACTCGTCTATGCCGTAACTCCATTCAGTTGCGTATTTCAGGTCAAGTCCGTTCTTCGATGAAACTTCTGACTGACTGTCACTTACAAGCTCAGTCCTTCCGCCACGGATAGTCTCGCGTGTATATTCTGCATTGGCGAAAACGTTGGCGCTGTTGGCTCCAAGGCCCAGACCTACTGCCACCACAAATACTGCAGTGCCTATAAGCATATCCCGGCCTTTTTTCTGCCTGAGGTGACTTATGAGCTGGGTAAACCACAGAAGGCCTATCAGCATAAAGTAGTAATAGAACATCTGAGGGTGCTTGGTGGCCCCTCCGGCTACGAAAACCGCAGTGAGAATAGCTCCGAGAACGTATTGCTTTTTACTGAATATCAGGTTGAAACCGCCGAGGACTACCGCGGTGGCGGCGATGGTCATCGTCTTGGTGAGGTGTCCCGCTCCGATAATGACGATAAAGTAAGAGGAGAGTCCTATCGCCAGGGCTCCCACGATGCTGAGCCATCTGTCAACGTCAAAACAGCGCAGGCATATGAAGAAGCATATAAAATAGAGGAATATGATCCAGGCCGGGCTGTCAGGTCTGTCTATCAAGGTGTTGATGGGCTTGAGGAAAGTGAAGGAAGAGTAGTATCCGCCTCCGATCTGGTAATTCGGCATACCGCTGAACATAGAGCCGGTCCAGAAAGTGTAGTCTCCGGTCTCTTGGTGATAGACCTCCGATTCGTGTACCGCTCCGGTAAAGGTCTGCTGGTCTCCGGAATTGAGAACTTTGCCTTTCAGCTGCGGAGAACAGTAAATATATGCGAGTGCAAGGAAAATGACAACTGCGGCCACGTAAACTCCGCATTTGCTCAGAACTGTCTTAAAAAGTGTTTTATTGCCCATAATTGATAGCCTCTTCTTAAATACAAAGATAGCGAAGAAGGATAAAATTTTAGCTTGATTATTTTTTTTCGTAATTTTAGCATGGAAAATTTTCAAATACCTATCTAATATCACATGAAAAAATTATTCTTTTTAAGGGCTGCAGTAGTGCTATTGGCTTCTTTCAGCACGGCAGCAAATGCTCAGGAGAAAGCAAAACCGCGTATCGGTATTGCCGGTATCTATGTTGAGAACTCAGTATTCGTCCCTAACAGACAGGAGATGGTCGGCCGTCCGGTCGGACTTCCTGACTATCTGCATCAGGACTCAGTTCTCGGTCAAGCTGCAACTTGGCTTCCTGCATTGAGAGGTGGCGGAAACGGCCGCGGACCTATCACCAAAGAGTCTTACGACAGATTCGTTGAGGAGTGCCTCGAAGTTGTTAAAGCCAATATGCCTTACGACGGATTCTGGTTCTACAACCACGGAGCCTGCAGCGTTGAGGGCGTAGACGATCCCGAAGGATTGCTGATGGAGAAGATCCGCGGTGTCATCGGAGACGACTGCTTGACTACCACAACTATGGACCTTCACGGAAACCCTTCACTGAAGGTTGCTCTCTATTCAGACCTTATCACTACATTCCGCAAGGCTCCTCACGATGATTCAAGAGAGTCTAACCGTCGCGGTGTAGCTAATTTGATCGAGCGTCTTCAATCAGGCAAAGGCCGTCCGGCTTACAAAGCTTGGGTATCAGTTCCTATTCTCGTATCAGGAGAGTGGTCAAGTACCCGCGAGGAGCCTGCTAAATCACTTTACGCAATGGTTCCGCAGGTTGAAGCTATGCCAGGCGTTGTAGATGCAGGTATCTGGATCGCATACGTTTGGGGCGACAACCCGCGTAACTGCGGTACCGTTATGGTATACGGTGACGATGAGGACAACGTTCGCACAGGCGCTAAGATTCTTGCTCAGAAGTTCTGGGATTCACGCGACGAGTTCTGTCTCGAGGCTCCGGGCTACGAGCTTGATCAATGCCTTGACCTTGCTCTTGCAAGCAACAAGAAGCCTTTCATGATCTCCGACATGGGTGACAACCCTGGCGGCGGCGGATCAGGTGAGGTTACCTGGACTTTGGAGCGTCTTCTCAAACGTCAGGAGTTCTATCAACCTAATTCTAAGAGAATTCTCTACTGCTCAATTCCTACAAACGAATTGGTACAGAAGGCTCGCAAAGCCGGTGTAGGCAAGAAAGTTAAAGGCTATGTCGGCGCTATGACCGACAACACCTATGCAGGACCGGTTCTTCTTGAAGGTACGGTAGAGTGGGTAAGTCCGCTTACACCTACTCCTAACAACGCAAGACCTAATCAGAATTCAGGTCTGGCTATCATCAAGACCGGAAGCATCTACGTAGTTGTAGGTTCTTCATCACCGACACCTAACCTGAGAGACTATCTCGAGAAGTCAGGCCAGACTTATCAGGACTTTGACATCATCATGGTTAAACAGGGTTACCTCGTTAACCAATGGTACAGCATCAAAGGCGACTGGGTAATGGCATTCACACGCGGCGGTGTTGATCAGGACTTCAGCAAGCTTCCTTACAAGAACATCATCCGTCCTATGTATCCTATCGATAAAGCTGTCTTTGACGCTGGTTACGAGCCTGAGCTTAACGTAATCATGGTTCCTTCAGCTAAGAAGATTTACGGTAGATAACGGATACCAGCCGTTAATTTAGAATAGAGCCGGCATTTATGTCGGCTCTTTTTATTTTCAATTTGGGGCTGCGAGACTTTTTTTATACCTTTACATAATATGGCAGACGAAAAGATAATATTCTCTATGAACGGGGTGGGCAAGGTCCTCCCTCACAACAACAAGGTTATCCTGAAGGACATTTACCTCTCGTTCTTCTACGGTGCTAAAATCGGTATAATCGGCCTCAACGGCTCCGGTAAATCCACCCTTATGAAAATCATAGCCGGCGTGGAGAAGGGGTACAAAGGAGAGGTGGTATGGGCTCCGGGATATACAGTGGGCTATCTGGAGCAGGAGCCTCAGATGGATCCCGACAAAACCGTCCTGGAGGTCGTCCAGGAGGGGGTGCAGGAAGTAATGGACACGCTGGCGGAGTACAACGAAATCTCCAACCGCTTCCTGGAACCGATGGACGATGACGAGATGAACCGCCTTATCGAACGGCAGGGAGAACTGACCGAAAAGATCGACCACCTCGACGGATGGGAGATCGACAGCAAGCTGGAAAGGGCGATGGACGCGATGCAGTGTCC
>JAGDBY010000184.1 GCA_017958765.1 Bacteroidales bacterium
ACTCAAACACATAGTACTAAAAAATTTCCATAAACTACCCAATAAAGAACTTCTGCTACTTATACAGCATCTTCTGGGCATAGGCCAGGTTGCTCTTGGCATCCATATCATCGGGATTGCGGCGCAGCGACTCCTTGAAGGCCTCTATGGCCTCCCGCCAGCGGCGCTGCTGCAGATAGATGTCGCCATTGTTGAAATAGGCATCCGCCCCGCGCGGGCTGCGTGAGAGGCTGTCCAGGGCCGCCTTGGAATACTTCTCCGCCTCGGTGTAATTCTCCTCCCGATAGAGGGCGTTGGCCAGATTGTACTGGGCCGCCACGCTGGTGGAATCCTTGAGCAGGGCCTTCTTATAGTCGATCTCCGCCTTGGTCCACTCCCCCTTCTTGAAGGCGCGGTTGCCGCTGCGCACCTCGCGGCGGTCCACCTGGGCAAAAGCCTGGGCGGAGCACAGCAGCAAAACCAAAACTACCAGTGATATCTTTTTCATCTCTTAGCTGAACAATTTTACACGGCTGCGCCGCCTGCCTATAAGCATCTCCAGTATGAAGAAAAACAGCGCTATGCCGAAGAAATACATATATTGCTCGTCGAAATCTTCGAACACTACCGATTTGAATTTGGAGGCCTCGATGCTGCGGATATTGTCTATGATGGGGTTCAGGCCAAACTCGCCGGCAGCAGCCCTCACATACTCCCCGCCTCCGGCCGAAGCTATCTCACGGAGCGATTTCTCGTCGAGCCTGGTCACCACGATATTGCCATCCTTGTCGCGCAGCATGTCGCCCCCCATCGGGATAGGTTCACCCTGAGTGGAGCCGACTCCGATGCAGTAAATCTTGATGCCCTCCTGGGCTATGGACTCGGCCGTCTCCAGCACATTGCCCTCGTGGTCCTCGCCGTCGGATATCAATATTATCGCGCGGCTCTTCTCGCTCTGGGTGCTGAAGCTGCGGGCGGCAGTCATCAGCGCATCGGCGGTGGCGGTACCCTGAATGGGGATGGAACCCGTCTCGATGCTGCTCAGGAAGGCCTTGGCCGACACATAGTCGGTGGTGATGGGGAGCTGCACGAAGCTCTCTCCCGCAAAAATCACCAGGCCTATGCGGTCGCCGGCCAGTTTGTCTACCAGACGGGAGATGGCCAGCTTGGCCCTCTCCAGCCGGTTCGGTGACTAATCCCGCGCCAGCATCGACTTGGACACGTCCAGCGCTATCATAATCTCCACTCCGTTGGTCTCCCTCTCCTGCAGGCGCGCCCCGAGTTGCGGACGGGAGAGGCCCAGCACAAAGAAGAGGAAAGCCAGCGAGAACAATGTCACCTTGAGCCACCCTTTCGACGGGGAGGCATCGGGCATCAGCGCGTTCACCAGCGACTCGTCGCCGAGGCTGGCGGCACGCTTTTTCTGCGCCCTGCGATACCACCAATACCCCAGGAAAAAGAAGGGGATCAGCAGTAGCAGCAGCAGATACTCCGATTGGGCTATATTGATCATCTTAAGGCAATTTCTTTATTACGACAAATTTGAAGAACAGCTCCAGCAGCAGTGCCGCCAGCGCCAGCAGGGCGAACAGCATAAACCGCTCGGAATAGACGGGGAAACTGTCTACCGTGGTGCGGTTCTTCTCCATCTTGTTTATCTCGCCGTATATCTCCATCAGTTTGGTGTTGTCGGTGGCGCGGAAATACTTGCCGCCGGTGGTCTCCGCTATCTTCTTGAGCAGAGGCTCATCTATCTCCACCTCCATATTCTGCACCTGCACTCCCCACGGAGTCATAACCGGATACGGATCAGTACCTTGGGCTCCCACACCGATAGTGTAAACTCGTATGCCGTAAGTTTTTGCGATCTCAGCGGCCATCAGCGGGGCAATTTCTCCCCTGTTGTTCACACCGTCCGTAAGGAGAATTACAACGCGGCTCTTTGCATCGGAATCTTTCAGGCGGGCCACCGCAGTAGCCAGTCCGTTACCGATTGCAGTACCGTCGTCTATCAGACCCGTCTGCACCTCTTTCATCATATTGATCAGGGTGACGCGGTCAGTTGTCACAGGGCACTGAGTATAACTCTCTCCGGCGAATACCACGATACCGATACGGTCTGTAGGCCGGGAGGCTATAAACTCTATGGCAATGTCTTTGGCCGCTCCGATACGGTCAGGCTTGAAATCCCTGGCCAGCATTGAGGTAGAAACGTCCATATCGAGCACGATGTCTATACCTTCCGTATCCACTTTCTCAAAATCCTGACTGCTTCTCGGCCTTGCTATGGCAAGGATGATCAAAGCGAGAGCAGTCATCCTGAGAATAAAAGGAATGTGTCTCAGGGAGCTTTTGAGAGAGGATTTTCCACCTGCTACCCACTGATCCGCATCGGATACGGTGAGTGAGGGAGAACCTCCTCTGATCTCCCGGAACACATACCAGGCTATCAGCGGTATGAGGATAAACTCTAAATAGAGCAGATTGGGATAATCAAAAAACATTATATCACTCCTCCTCTATTTCCTGCTGATATGAAGCGTTTACAAAACGGACTGCAGTAGGAATAGTCTCCTCATTCTCTTCCGTTCCGGCTTCGTATTTAGCAAATTTTACAAGGTCAGCGCGGGCGAAAAGCTCTGCAACCTCATCATATATCTTAGGATCCACGTCCTCTTTCTTCAAATCTTCAAGCATCTCTCCGGAAGGCCTCTCCATAGCGGCGATTCCGAACCTGTCGGCGATATACACCCTCAGAGTGTCGGTAACAGCTGTGTAGAATTGCTTCTGTTTAGAATTCTGCCACAACTTCTGTTTGTGAATCTTGTCAAGAGACCTCAACGCCACAATGTGAGGAGGATCTTTGACAATCGGCTTGCCGAAGAACGTTCTGTTCTCACGGCGGTAAATGATGTAGCGCACTATCACATAGATAATTGCTGCGATCAATAAAGCCAGCAGACTCCAAGAAGCCACTTCCTTGAATGTCACCGGGTACTTCATCTGGCCTTTTATCTCCTTGATGACGTAATCGGCTGTATCAATCGGGATTGTATTTACCTCGAGAACGGGTCCGTCGAAGAGAATTGTATCGACCTGCCCGTTTTCTCTCTCAATAAGAGCCAGTAAATTAGGCAGATAATAGCTTCCGCTGTCAAAACTTGTCAGGACTATCTTTCCCTCGACCTTCATAATGCCCTTCCTTGCAGAGAGGGTATCGAAACGGAGTCCGTCTATAGTTTCAACTCCGGGAACAACCGGATCATCCGGTTCTTCAAGATAAAACGCTTCACCGGCTTTGAATTCCAAAGGGAAAACCCATTCAATCTGATCTCCTATCAATATAGAATCCCGACTTAGCAGAGACTTCCGTCCGGTCATATCATTCTGGCCGAAAACCGATATAGAAGCTAACAGAAGCAATATAGAAAGCAGTCTTCTCATTATCTATTCTTGAAAAAAGCAATCAGTTCTTTAACATAATCATCTCCCGTAGAGATATTTGCAGTATCTATACGGTATTTTCTGAGGAGCTGTGTCTTGGCATCTTCCGCTTTTCTGTTCCATTGAGAATAGGACTCTCTCATTGCCGAAGAGGAAGTGTCCACCCACATCATCCTGCCTGTCTCAGCATCTCGTACACGCACCAGACCGACATTCGGAATCTGCTTCTCACGAGGGTCATACACGTTTATCACGGAAAGATCGTGACGGTTGGCCGCAATCTTGAGCGCTTCTTCGTAGCGTGGCATTCCGTCAGGAGTTGTGTCAAGCATATCCGAGAGGATAAATGTGGTACAACGCTTTTTTATGGCATTGGTCAAAAAGCGCAACGCCTCGCCGATATCGGTACCTGTGCTTTCAGGCTTAAAGTCAATCAGTTCCCTGATAATATGGAGCAGATGGCTGCGTCCCTTCTTAGGAGGAATGAACAGCTCTACTTTGTCGCTGAAGAACAGGGCTCCAACCTTATCATTATTAATGGAGGCAGAGAATGAAAGGACTGCGGCAATCTCTGCTATCAAGTCCTTCTTGAGATAATTGGTAGTTCCGAAGAAACGGGAACCTGACACATCAATCATCAGCACCACGGTAAGCTCCCTCTCCTCTTCAAACACCTTGATGTAAGGAGAATTCAGCCTGGCGGTGACGTTCCAGTCCATATTGCGGACATCATCCCCGTACTGATACTCTCTCACTTCGGAGAATACCATACCGCGACCTTTGAAAGCACTGTGATATTCACCGGCGAAAATCTGGTGGCTCAGCGCTTTGGTCTTTATCTCAATCTTCCTGACCTTCTTTAATAGATCGTTTTCCATAATCCGTTACGGAACTTCGACTGCATTAAGTATATCCGTTACAATCTGATCTGAGGTAATATTCTCAGCTTCAGCCTCGTAGGTAAGACCTATACGGTGACGCAACACCTCTGGGCATACCGCACGTACATCTTCAGGGATGACGTAA
>JAGDBY010000185.1 GCA_017958765.1 Bacteroidales bacterium
ATAACGGCGAGTCCCAGAGAGGCGAATTTCACTTTATCCTCTATCAGGGCTTGAGTTCCTATGACAAGGTCTTTCGTCCCGCTCTCTAGGCGTTCATATATCTCTTTCTTCTCTTTCGGCTTGGTACTTCCCGTAAGAAGCGCCACCTTCACCCGGTCGGTGTCCACAAACTTTGAGACGCTGGCAAAATGCTGATTGGCAAGAACTTCCGTAGGAGCCATAATACACGCCTGATATCCGTTGTCAATGGCCTGCAATGCAGAAAGCACTGCCACCAGAGTCTTGCCGCTTCCCACGTCTCCCTGCAGGAGACGGTTCATCTGCTTTCCGCTGACTACATCGGCTCTGATCTCTTTCAGGACCCTCTTCTGAGCATTTGTAAGGGGGAAAGAGAGGTGGTCGTACGTATAGTTGAAATTCTCCCCGACCTTCTTGAAAATCACTCCGTCATTCTCCCTCATTCTCACGCACTTCTGCTTGAGAAGAGAGAGCTGGAGAAGGAAGAGCTCTTCGTATTTCAGACGTCTCTGCGCTGCATAGAGGGCGTGAATATTCTGCGGAAAATGGATGTTGAACAGAGCTTCGGGAAGCGGGCACAGATTCTTTGCGCTGAGAATGTAAGAGGGCATTGTCTCCTGGATCTTGCCGGCGCAGAGCTTTGAGAGATTCATCTGCAGTTTGGAGAATACCTTATTGGTGATACCTGCATTCTGGAGCTTCTCGGTGCTAGAGTAAATACCTATCATAGAGGAAGTTCTGTTCATCTCGGTATTTATAGAATCCACTTCCGGATGGACGAAATTGTAAGAACCGTTGTAGAAACTCGGCTTGCCGAAGATCACATACTCCGACCCTTCTTTGAGCTTCTCGGCCACCCATTTGATCCCTTTGAAGAATATCAGATCTACGCTGCCGGTATCATCACAGAATGAAGCCACCAATCTTTTCGCCTTCCCCGCCCCGACCTCTTTTATACTCCGGATGACACCCCTCAGCTGAACATATACTCCGGTCCCGTCAATATCCCTAACTGCGTAAAAATGAGAACGATCCACATACCTGAACGGGAATGTGTACATCATATCCCTGAAGGTGTCGATCCCAAGCTCCTTGGACAGAAGCTCCGCCCTTCTCGGACCTACTCCGGGAAGGAATTTTATTTCGCTGTCGAGGATATTGTTCATCTTAGCAAATTTAGTATCTTTGAGGAAAATAGCATATACACAATGGCACAAAAAATAGTAATCGGAATCACTCAGGGAGATACGAACGGTATTGGATATGAAGTTATTATCAAAGCTATGTCAGACCCGAGAATGGCTGAAATATGCGTCCCTATTCTCTACGGTTCGTCAAGGCTTTTCGGACTGTACAGGAAGCAGATCCCCGATACCGAGCAGATAAACACAAACGTGATCAACTCTGCAGTCGACGCGAGAAGCAAGCGGCTGAACATCATAAACTGCGTACCGGACAATCTTGCAGTAGAGCCGGGACAACCCACACTTGACGGTGCGAAGGGTGCGATAGCGGCTCTTGAGGCAGCTGTCAGAGACCTTAAGGAAGGGAAGATAGACGCCCTTGTCACAGGCCCTATCAACAAGCACACCATCATTCAGGAAGGCTTCCAGTATGCCGGTCACACAGAGTACCTCGTCAAGGAGAGCGGTGCCGAGGACGGACTTATGCTGCTTTGCGCAGACTCTATGAAAGTGGGTATCTGCACCAACCACATTCCTATATCACAGGTACCTTCTACTCTCACCAAAGAGCTTATTCTTAGAAAGTTACACCTGATGAACGAGTCTATGATGAGAGACTTCGCTGTAATAAAACCGAAGATTGCGGTTCTGGGACTCAACCCTCACTCAGGAGACGGCGGCTCTCTCGGAAACGAGGAGATCGATATCATCAACCCTGCTATAGAGGAGGCTAATCAGGACAACATTCTCGCTTTCGGACCTTATTCTCCGGACGGTTTCTTCGGAGCCCATATGCAGTTCAAGTTCGATGCTGTTCTGGCTATGTACCACGACCAAGGACTCATCCCTTTCAAGGCTCTGGCTTTCGACAAGGGTGTCAACTTCACTGCCGGTCTGCCGTTCGTCAGGACTTCTCCGGACCACGGTACCGGATACGACATTGCGGGAAAGGTTGCGGCAAATCCGACTTCCCTTGTAACAGCCATCTATATGGCCATCGACGTCTGCAATAACCGCAGAAAATACGATAGTATGAGGAAAAATCCTCTCTGATAAGCGTATGGACAGCAAACGTCCCCCTATTCAACTCTTCACTGACGGTGCGTGCAGCGGCAATCCGGGGCCAGGCGGCTACGGAGTGATACTCCGTTGCGGCGACTACGAGAAAGAGCTCTCCGAGGGGTTCGCCGAGACTACCAACAACAGAATGGAACTGCTGGCTGTTATCGTAGGCCTGGAGGCCATTAAATGGGAGAATGCCGACGTAACTGTCTACAGTGACTCAACATACGTGATCAACTCCGTAACCAAAGGATGGCTCGACAGCTGGGTTCTGAAGGATTTCAAAGGGAAAGCCAATCCGGAGCTCTGGAAGCGCTATCTCGAGGCGGAGCGGAGACACAATGTGAAATTTGTCTGGGTCAAGGGGCACGCAGGGCATCCTGAAAATGAAAGATGCGACCGTATGGCAGTCGCATCTTATCAGAAGTTTCTAAAGTCTGGCGAGTAGTTCTCTGTACTTTATCAGCGGCCAGTACTCGTCATCCACTATCATTTCCAGCTTGTCGATACTCTCGCGGAGTTTCTCCATCATCGGAACGATCTTGTCCTCGTATTCTTTAGCTCTCTGAGGAATGCTTTCGATCTTGTTGAGTTTCTTCCTCATTTCGGTCATCGCCACGGCGGCGGTGTTGATATTGTTACCCAGGAGAGCGACCTTGGCAAGAGTCTCAATCTCTCGGCCGGCATACTTCTCTACATCGTCAGGGAAGATCTCCTTGATACCGCGAATATTCTCAATAAGAACGTTCTGATACTTGATGGCCGTAGGAACTATGTGATTTACAGCTATATCGACTGATACACGCGACTCAATCTGGATCTTCTTCAGGAGGGTATCCACCTTGATCTCATAGCGAGAATCGAGTTCGTTTCTGCTGAAGACCGAGTATTTGTCAAAGAGAGCCACGGCATCAGGAAGGAGGTATTATCAGAAAGCGTCATAGGCTTTGTCTATGCTCTTGAGACCTCTCTTTGCAGCCTCTTTATGCCACTGCTCGCTGTAACCGTTGCCTTCGAAGCAAACTGCCTCCGCCTCGATCATAAAGTCTTTGATCACTTTGAGAATGGCTTCGTCTTTCTTCACCCCTTTTGCAATCAGCTTGTCGACATTGTCTCTGAAAAGATCCAACTCATAAGCCACTGCAGTGTCTATGGCGATGATAGGCATAGCGCAGTTGCAGGAAGAACCGGGAGCCCTGAACTCGAACCTGTTACCGGTGAAAGCG
>JAGDBY010000186.1 GCA_017958765.1 Bacteroidales bacterium
GAGGATGTCGAAGAGGAGAGACCTGTCTATCATTTCACAAGGCACAGTCTTGCTCCATTCCCTTCCGACATAGTCTTTGAGGAGCCGGAGGAGAAAGTGGACCTCTCATTCAAGATCGGAAGTGAAGCTATGATTGCGGACAACAGTCTGATCCCTAACAGTCTGGTGTATCACATTCAGATATTTGTGTCGTCTAAAAAAGCCACTCTCAAGCAGCTGAAGGGGCTAAGTCCTGTATTTGAAAAGAGAGCGGCCACAGGCAACTATGTATATCAGACGGGACTGTTCTACAGGTACGCAGATGCAAATGCTAATCTGAATGCAGTCAAGAAGCTCGGATTCTCGTCAGCTTTCATCGTAGCATTTGACGGAGGAAAGAGCATCGCCCTGAAGAATGCCCGCGCCCTTGAAGAGAGGCGGGGAGGACCTGAGAAATACAGAGTCGTATTCACTCAGTATCCGCAGGGGATGCCTGCCGCAATCCAGAGTCTGCTGCGTAGCACCACTACCAAGGATCTCGCGAGAGGAACCTCGGACGAATACGGGGTGATCTATTTTGTGGCGCCTTTCGATACCCGTGCAGAAGCTGAAAAGGTAGCCGCGACAATGACTGCAGGCGGTGCCGAAGGAGTGATAATTGAAATAATACAATAATTGAAATGGGACCGATAATACTACTTATCTTGTTGGGAATCATATTGATTCTTGCAGAATTATTGTTGATACCGGGCGGAATCATAACCGGTGTGCTCGGAGTCTGTTCTCTGGCAGGGGCGAGCGTGTATGCATTTATACATTTCGGAAATGTGGCCGGCACCCTGACGGTTCTCCTGACTGTAGCCGCTCTGGGAGTGATAATCTTCTACGCTTTGCGTGACAAAACCTGGAAGAAGGCGACCTTGAACACCGAAATAGACGCCAAAGTTGATACCAAACCTTCTGAAAAGGGTATTGAACCGGGTATGCCCGGAGTTGCCACTACCCGCCTGAACCCTATCGGCCGAGCCCGTTTTATGGATAAGATTGAGGTTGAGGTTCAGTCCGAGGACGGTCTTATCGACCCTCAGTGCGAGATTACGGTGTCGCGCGTGGAGGATGAAAAAGTATTTGTCAAGAAATTAAACAAAACAGAATAATATGGACGTAATAGTTTGGATTGCAATAGGCTTTGTAGGCCTTGTCGTATTTCTATGGTTCTTCCCTGTTACAATGTGGTTCCAGGCATTGATTTCAGGTGTTAAAATCTCTCTGGTACAATTGATTCTGATGCGTTGGCGTAAGGTTCCCCCGGGAACGATAGTGATGGCTATGATCACCGGCACCAAGGCAGGTCTTAAATTGAATGCAAACGAGCTCGAGGCTCACTATCTGGCTCACGGTAATGTTCCGAGAGTGGTTAACGCCCTCGTTTCAGCCGATAAAGCCAACATCGCGCTGGACTTTAAGATGGCTGCGGCTATCGACCTTGCAGGCCGTGACGTGTTCGAGGCAGTGCAGATGTCGGTTAATCCTAAGGTGATCAACACCCCTCCGGTATCTGCAGTTGCAAAGGACGGTATTCAGCTTATCGCTAAAGCCCGCGTCACAGTGCGCACAAACATCAAGCAGCTCGTCGGCGGAGCGGGAGAGGAGACAATTCTTGCCCGCGTAGGTGAAGGTATCGTATCTTCAATCGGTAGCGCCGACAGTCACAAAGAGGTTCTCGAGAATCCTGACAGCATCTCCAAAGTTGTGCTTAACAAGGGTCTGGACGCAGGAACCGCCTTTGAGATTCTCTCAATCGATATCGCTGACGTCGATGTAGGTAAGAATATCGGCGCCGTTCTGCAGATAGACCAGGCTAATGCCGACAAGAACATCGCTCAGGCCCGTGCAGAGGAACGCCGTGCAATGGCGGTTGCCCTCGAGCAGGAGATGAAGGCAAAAGCTCAGGAGGCAAGGGCGAAGGTTATCGAAGCCGAAGCGAAGGTGCCTCTGGCAATGGCGGAAGCGTTCCGTTCAGGAAATCTCGGTGTTATGGATTATTACAAATTCAAGAATATCCAGGCAGACACCGATATGAGAGAGAATATTGCTAAGAAATAGCTACTTCCACTCGACCTTCATCATAAAAGAATCCTCCCCGGTGGTGAGGTTCTTCAGCAAGTGAAGGGAAGTGGTATCGTCAAGCATTTGAACTTGAGAAGAGAGAGATTCGCCGTAGCGGGTCTCTTTCTTGTATATCATATCCACGGTTTTAGGCCTGTGGCTCTTGCGGAAGTCGTAGCTGAGCGGCTCAAGGGCCCAGATAGCGTAATTGGCATTGTTGGCGTGCATATTGCCGTCGATGTCATTGTATCTGACCTTGAAGGTCTCCTCAAAGTCGACGCTCTTCACAGGGAGAATCCTGCCGAAGGAGAGATCGTCCTCTCCCGGCTCGAAAGGCCTCATATTGGGGTTGTCGAGGGCATTCTCGATATTAACCATAGTCATTGTGGTGAAATCCACCAGCGCCCAGAGAGTTGATGCCTTGGCGAGGATCCTGTCACCCGTCTTAAGGCAGAAGTTACGGTAGGTGAACAGCTTGTTGTATCCTCTCGGCTCAGTTCTGAGAGTGAGCTGATGGGCGTCAACGGGGTATTCTGCAAATTCGATCCTGTACTTAAGCAGGACCCACATCAGGTTCTTGGGATGGATGTCTGAATAGCCGAATCCGAGCCTCTCGGCATTGTCGGTAGCTATGTCCTGGAACAGATTCAGAAGCGAAGAAAGCTTCAGGCTCTTGTCAAAATCGGTCTCCGAGTAGCGGATGTTTATATTCTCCTGAGAATAAAGTGTCATATTTCAATACAAATAAGGCTTGCGGATGATTGCAAGCCTTTTTGCGGTGAGGACGAGATTCGAACTCGTGGTACGGTTACCCGTACGTCAGTTTAGCAAACTGGTGGTTTCAGCCACTCACCCACCTCACCTAATGTGGATTGCAAAGATAAACCAATTCTTCAATTATCTCAAAAATTTGGAGTTAAATTTTGTTAATAATAAAAATTGGTATACATTTGCAGTCCCTCTTTGGGGGAATCGGGATGTGGCGCAGTTGGCTAGCGCACTTGGTTTGGGACCAAGGGGTCCTCCGTTCGAGTCGGAGTATCCCGACAGCTAGAAGGTGACGCAAGTCGCCTTTAGTTTTTTTTCGGAGGCGGGATGTAGCGCAGTTGGTAGCGTACCACGTTCGGGACGTGGGGGTCGTCTGTTCGAGTCAGATCATCCCGACAAAAAAGCAGGTTCTTGCGACCTGCTTTTTTGTTTTTAATCGGCTGAGTATGGTATAATTATTGAAGCAGAACAACAGTCTTAATACCATCACAAGATGAAAGGTTTATTCAAGCTAATGCTAATAGGATCAATGCTCCTGAGCGGAGTATTTGTGTCCAACGCTCAACCTGGGAGCGGCCGCGGCGGACAGATGAATCCAGCCGAAATGGCAAACCGCCAAGGTGATGAGATGCAGCAGGCAGTAAAGCTCAC
>JAGDBY010000187.1 GCA_017958765.1 Bacteroidales bacterium
ATTACTCATATAGTGCAGACGGTAGGACAGAGGGATCACATCCACCTCGTCGTTGCTTATAGAGAATTGGTTAACCCAGCTCTGGAGAGTGTCCGCATCATATTTGTAAAGCACCATATCGTCCGGAAAATCCGGAAAATCAAGCCATTGACTCACAGGGGTATCCTGTGCCTGACGCACATATTTATCCAGAAGCTTCTGCTTCTTGTGCAGAATCCGCTCAGTCTTGTGAACCTGCCTGCTCAGTTTATGCTCTGCATCCGAAGTGATGAAAGAGAATAAAAACAGTACGAAGGCCAGGACAATCAGCCCGAAAACTATACTTCTGATGTGCCTCTTGTTCATTCGTGATGATACGGCTCTCCTTTAATAATTGTAAAAGCTCTGTAAAGTTGCTCCAAAAAAATGACTCTTACAAGTTGATGTGAGAATGTCATCTTTGAAAGCGAAAGAAGCCCGTCGGCTCTATCGTAAACATTCTGACTGAAACCGTAGCTTCCTCCCACAACGAAAACAATTGCTTTCGAATTCTGTGCCATTTTTTGTTCAAGTTCGGCCGCCCATTCCACTGAAGAATAGCTTTTTCCGCGTTCATCCAGAAGAATGATACGCTCCGAAGGTGTGACCGCTTTGAGGATCAGCTCCCCCTCTTTCTCCTTTATCTGCTCTCTGGAGAGCGATTTTGCATTCTTCAGCTCAGGGATTTCGACTATCGAAAACTTGCAGTAATGGCCCAGACGGTCACTGTAGAGGGCGATTCCCTCTCTGAGATATTTTTCAGCAGTTTTTCCTACAAGGAGCAATTTTACAACCATATTCAGGTATTTCTTGTAATAATGTGTCAAAATTAGTAATTTTGGCTATATTTTTGTAGTAAGTATCATAAACAGAAAGAATAAACATGAAAAAACTATTAACATCAGTCCTATTCTCTTTTATGTTTGTGACAGCAGCGCTAGCCCAGGTTCAGCAGACTTCGGCCGGTGATGTCTTTATACCTATAAGCAAATATATCAGCAGCAGCGATGCCGAAGGCCTTTCAGCCTGGTTTGCAGAGAATCTGGAGCTGGATATTATGGGCTCGGTTAATAATTGTACCAAGAGCCAGGCCAAACAGATTATGAAAAGTTTCTTTTCTAAATATACTCCTAAAGAGTTCTCAATTCTCCACAAGAGCGGCAGACCGCCGATGACCTATGCAGTGGGAAGCCTGAGCGCCGGAGGAGAGCAGTTCCGAGTCATAATTTATGTGAAGGCTGCCGGAGAAAAGAATGAAATACAGCAGCTTCGAATAGAGAAGCAATAAAAAAACATCCTTCGCTACGAAGGATGTTTTTTGTCTCTAAAGCTCGGTCCTATTTAACGCGCTCGCCGTATGAACGGTCTACAGTATTGACGCGGATCTTCTCGCCCTGCTGGATGAACAGCGGCACCATAATCTCGGCGCCTGTCTCAAGAGTAGCGGATTTAAGCGCATTTGTAGAAGCTGTGTCGCCCTTAACGGCCGGCTCGGTGTATGTCACCTCAAGCTCCACGTATGTAGGAAGCTCGCAGGTAAGACATCTCTCCTCGTCAGCGAGGAATACCATCTCAACTTCCTGTCCCTCTTTCATAAGGTCGGCGTTGTCCACCATGTTGGTGTCGAGGTGAACCTGCTCGAAGGTCTCGCTGTGCATAAAGTTGAATCCGTCTTCATCCTTGTAGAGATACTGGTAAGGGCGGTGTTCAACGGTAATGATGTCAATTTTCTCGCCTGCGCTGTAAGTCTTCTCGAGAATACGTCCGTTTTCTAGGTTGCGGAGTTTTGTCTTTACGAATGCAGGTCCTTTACCGGGCTTTACGTGTTGGAACCACACGATTGAAACGGGTTTTCCGTTAAAATCGATGCAAAGTCCATTTTTAAAATCAGCAGTAGTTGCCATATGATTGTAATTGTTTAATTGATTTCGTTACAAGTGTTTGCAAATATAGTAAATTTCTTCTAATTGCCAACGGGGAGTGGATGTGGCCCCGCATATTCCAACTTTCTCATTCTCCTTGAACCACTCCTTCTTAATATCGGAAGCGGTCTCAACCCGGTGGGTGCGGGGATTGAAGTTCTTGCAGAGCTCGAACAGCACCTTCCCGTTGGAGCTGTCCCTTCCGCTGACGAACAGGATCACGTCGTGACCTTTTGCAAAGTCAGCCAGATGGCCGTATCGGGAGGCAACCTGCCGGCATATCGTATCGTAGAATATGAAATTCTCGCACCCTTTAGCCTTGATTGATTCAACAAGGCGTCTGTATTCCTCCACATCCTTGGTGGTCTGGGAGAATAAGGCCGTAGGCTTGCTGAAGTCTATATTCTCTATATCCTCGGGCTTCTCCACCACGATAGCCTCTCCGTTGGTGCGGCCTACCAGACCGTTCACCTCGGCGTGACCTCTCTTGCCGAAGATAATGATCTGCCCTCCTAAAGGCTTCAGTTCGTTGTATTTAGCGGCGATGTCTCTCTGGAGCTTGAGAACCACGGGGCAGGTGCAGTCAATAATTGAGATACCTCTCTCTTCCGCCATACGGTATGTAGTCGGAGGTTCGCCGTGGGCCCTGACCAGGACCACGTCGTCCCTGAGCTCTTTCATCCGGTCTATGTCGATGATTTCAAGCCCTTTCCGCTCGAGTCTGGCGATTTCGGCGGAGTTGTGGACTATGGCTCCCAGAGAATAGAGCCGCTTATTTGTGTCAAGATACCGCTCGGCTTTTTTAATGGCATTCACCACGCCGTTGCAAAAGCCTGAGTACCTGTCTATATCAACGGAAAGATTCATCAGAATTCCATCCCGAATTTATCCTTCAAGATCTCTTTGAGCCATACCATCTGGTCCTCCATCGTCATTGTGGTATTGTCCAGAACTATGGCGTCCTCAGCCTGTCTGAGAGGGGATACGCTCCTGTGAGAATCTATGTAGTCGCGCTCGCTGAGGTTTTTGAGGACTTCCTCGAAGGTAACCTGCTTGCCAGAAGCGATCATCTCTTTGTATCTGCGGGAAGCTCTCTCGTCGGCTGTAGCCGTCATAAAGATCTTCAGCTGTGCATTCGGAAAGACGTTCGTCCCTATGTCGCGGCCGTCCATCACGATGCCTCCCTCCTTGCCGCATTCTCTGAGAATGTCATCCACGAATGACCTCACGAAAGGGATGGCTGAGACGGGACTGACGCTGTTGCTGACATCCATCTGCCTGATCTGCGACTCGACATTCTCCTCTCCCAGATAGACTTCGGGGCGGAGGGATATCTTCAGCCCTGACAGAGAATCCAGCAGAGCGTCTTCGTCGATACGGTTACTGTCATCAATCATCCCTGCGCGGAGCGCGTGAAGGGTGATGGCTCTGTAGAGAGCGCCTGAATCAAGGTGTACGTAACCCAGCTCTTTTGCTATCAATTTGGCGAAAGTGCTCTTACCTGTAGACGAATATCCGTCGATTGCGATGATGATTTTAGGGTTTTTCATAGTAGCGAACAGTCTTCACAAATTTACTCAAAAATGTCTATATTTGCCATATAAAGCTAATGTTTTGAGAAAATGAAAGTATTGGTTATTGATGATGAAAGAGCTATCCGTAACGCCATAAAAGAAATCCTGGAGTTCGAGGGACATACGGTCTCTCTGGCGGAGGACGGCAAAGAAGGGTATGAAGCGGCGATGGCAGGCAATTTCGACGCGATATTCTGCGATATCAAGATGCCTGAAATGGACGGGACCGAGGTTCTTTCCCGTCTCGCAGAGGAGGGGTGTGAGTCACCGGTAATCATGATTTCCGGCCACGGAGACATCGATACGGCCGTCGACTGCATCAAGAAAGGGGCCTACGACTTTATCCAGAAGCCTCTGGACCTGAACAGAATTCTCATTTCCCTGAAGAATGCCACCGAAAAGAGCAGTCTGGTGCAGGAGACCAAGACTCTCAAGAAAAAAGTGGGTTCAAAATACGAAATCATCGGAGAGTCGGCTCCGCTGCAGCATATCCGTGAGATTATCGCCCGTGTGGCTCCGACCGACGCCCGCGTGCTGATCACCGGAGCGAACGGTACAGGTAAGGAGCTGGTAGCTCACGCTCTCCATATGCAGAGCAACCGCGCTTCGATGCCTTTCGTGGAGGTTAACTGCGCTGCAATCCCGAGCGAACTGATCGAGAGCGAGCTTTTCGGACACGAGAAAGGCTCCTTCACCTCAGCCATCAAACAGCATATAGGTAAGTTCGAGCAGGCCGACGGAGGCACTCTTTTCCTCGATGAAATAGGCGATATGAGCCTTGCAGCTCAGGCTAAAGTGCTCAGGGTACTTCAGGAGAACAAGCTCTCCCGCGTGGGAAGCGACAAGGATATCACAGTCAATGTGAGGGTTATTGCCGCCACCAACAAGAATATGACCGACGAGATTGAGAAAGGCAACTTCAGGGAAGACCTCTATCACCGTCTGAGCGTGATTCTGATAAACGTCCCTTCTCTCGCCGAGCGTGTGGACGACATCCCTCTTCTGGTCAATTACTTCATCGACCAGATCTGCGCAGAGACCGGTATGGCCAAGAGAAAAGTGGCTCCGGAGGCGATGGAAGAGCTTAAGAAGAATAAATGGACCGGCAATATAAGAGAGCTGAGAAACGTGGTTGAGAGACTTCTGATTCTCAGCGGCGATACAATTACCAAAGAAGACGTAATTCTCTACGCCACACCGGCAATCTAATAACGCAAAGCAATGAATCTAGTAGCAATAGTAGGCCGCCCTAACGTGGGCAAATCCACCTTGTTCAACCGCCTTGTAGGGATGCGCCAGGCTATAGTGGACAGCACGGCAGGTGTTACCCGCGACCGTCACTACGGCAGATGCGAGTGGTGCGGCCACGAATTCTCCGTGATCGACACCGGAGGTTTCACCGTAAACAGCGACGACGTCTTCGAAGAGGCTATCCGCAAGCAGGTTATCCTTGCCATCAACGAGTGTGACCTGGTTCTTTTTATGGTGGAGGTTGCTACCGGGATCACCGATTTCGACCAGGAAATCGCCGACATTCTCCGTAAAGCCGGAAAACCTGTCGTCCTTGCAGTGAACAAAGTCGACACCGGTGAGAAGATGATGGGAGTTTACGACTTCTACAAGCTCGGTCTGGGCGATCCGTTCAGTATTGCGGCCGCAACAGGAAGCGGTACGGGCGAGCTGCTGGATGAGATTGTAGCTAAGCTTCCTAACGACTCTACAATCGTGGAGGAGGTTGAAGAAGATGAGAATAAAATCCCGAGAATCGCCATTGTAGGCCGTCCTAACGTCGGGAAATCATCCCTGACCAACGCTCTTCTCGGAGTTGAGAGGAATATAGTCACCCCTGTAGCCGGGACCACAAGAGACTCTATCACATCCTATTACAATAAGTTCGGGCACGAGTTCAACCTGGTCGACACCGCCGGCCTCCGCAAGAAGACCAAAGTGACCGAAGACCTTGAATTCTATTCGGTACTGCGCTCTATAAGGGCCATCGAGAACAGCGACGTCTGCATCCTGATGATAGATGCGGCCGAAGGGTTCAATTCTCAGGATATGGCTATCTACAACATCATCACCCGCAACAAGAAAGGGTGCGTGATAGTAGCCAACAAATGGGACACAGTGGAGAAGACCAGCAATACGATGAAGGAGTACGAGGAAGGGCTCAAGAAGAGGCTTGCCCCTAACAACGACATCCCGATCATCTTCACTTCGGTAATCAACAAACAGAGAATTCTGGACGTGCTGGACGCTGCCGCCAAAGTGTACGGCAATTACAGCCGGAAGATATCCACTTCCACCCTCAACGAGGTGATGCTCCCCGAGATAGAGAACTATCCTCCTCCTGCCTGGAAGGGGAAATACATCAGAATCAAGTATGTGACACAGCTCCCTACGGCCTCTCCGGCCTTTGCATTCGTCTGCAATCTGCCTCAGTATATCAGAGACCCTTACAGGAGATATGTAGAGAATAAGCTGCGCGAACATTTCGACTTCAGCGGCTGTCCGCTACAGGTCTATTTCAGGCAGAAGTAGTCCCAGTTTCTCGGCTGCAGACCGTTTGAGAATCCCTGCCGAAATCAGGTTTTCTACTGTCCAGAGTGAACTGTCACTCAGGGACTTATATCTTATTATCCCTTTCGCGGCGTAGCTCCCTATGTACGGATGTCTCTCAAGCTGCCACTGCTCTGCGCTCCAGATGTCAAACCGGAACGGGACGCTGCGGGCTTCAATATTCTCCGAGAAACCGGACATCCTCTCCTCGTCGATCCCTTCTATCTCCAGCAGTTGATCAGTGGAAGTAAAATACCCTCCGAGCCTCTCCCTGTACTCCAGAATCTTATGGGCGTAATAGGGGCCGATACCTGTCAGGGAGAGGAGCGTCAGACTGTCCGCGGAGTTTATATCTATCTTTGTGATAACAATATACGGCTCCAGCTGAGCGTATTTCAGACTGTCCACCACGTACATCTTGGCAAAGTCGCTCTTCTTGCGGAAACTGCCTCCTTTCTCTCTGTAATTGAGAATCACCGTGGCCTGCCTCTCGGAAAAGCCCAGCTTCTGGAGTTCCTCCTGAGTTACCAGGTTCGGATCGAACTCGAACAGTTCGTGCTCCTTGCCCGATTCTATCCTTTCAGAAATTACAGTCCTGGAATCGGTGTAGCTCGAAGGCTTCTCTAGCGCGGCGGGTGATATCGCGGACTTGACGGCTGAGACGACCCTATTATCTTCTTTAGAATCGGACCCCGGATCGTCCCGTCCGTCTGTCCCTTCTTCGGCTCCTACGGCCTCAAAGGCAGGCTTTTCAGCCCTGCGCTCCTTGAACACATTACCCATAAACAGCGCGGCCTGGAAGCCGAGCACCAAAAAAATGAGAGCCACGACACCCGACGCAGCTGCCGAACTTAATTTCTCCCTCTTCAAATCTCTCTCCTCCTTCTCTTTTTAAATGATTGTTAATTATCTGGCTTACCTGCCACCACTATTACTATTTCCCCTTTGGGCTCGTGCTGCGAGAAATACTCTGCAAGCTCCCCGAGCGACCCCCGGTGAGTGGTGTCGTGTAATTTTGAAATCTCTCTTGAGACAGTCGCCTGCCTCTGCGGCCCGAAATACTCCGCCAGCTGCCCCAGAGTCTTGGCAAGTCTGAAAGGGGACTCGTAGAATACCATCGTGCGGGTCTCCTGCGAGAGCTCTTTGAGGCGCGTCTGGCGACCTTTCTTCTGAGGAAGGAATCCCTCGAAGCAGAATCTGTCGCAAGGCAGCCCGGAATTCACAAGGGCAGGGATGCAGGCAGTGGGACCGGGAAGAGTCTCCACCTCGATGCCGGCCTGAACGCAGGTGCGGACAAGGAGAAATCCCGGGTCGCTGATCCCCGGAGTCCCGGCATCGCTGATCAGAGCCACTGAGAGCCCCGCGAGAAT
>JAGDBY010000029.1 GCA_017958765.1 Bacteroidales bacterium
ATCCCGCAGATGGAAGACGAGGATATCAGGAAGATGACGGATGTCAACATTCTCGCTACCACGCTGATATGCAGGGCGGTGATACCTCAGATGTGCGTCAGGAGAGACGGCATAATCGTAAACATCTCCTCAGTAACTGCGAAGAAAGTATTCAGAGGACAGTCAGTTTACGGCGGAACAAAGGCCTACATCGAGAGTTTCACCAAAGGCCTGGCCGCAGAATACGGCAAGAAAGGGCTCAGATTCAACTGCGTAGCCCCGGGAAGCATTGAGAGCGGCTCTCTTAAACAGCTTATCATCAACACCGGCAGCGATGTCTTGAAAGACGTCAACGCCGATGCAAAATTCGGATCACCGGACGACGTGGCTGCGGCCGTGGCGTTCCTCTGCTCCGACGACAGCAAATATATCAACGGCACCGTCCTGAGCGTGGACGGCGGTTATTGGCTCGGACTATGAGAAAACTGGCTTATATGGCAGCAATTGTGGCTGCGGTTTTATCCCTCGCAGGCTGCGAGCCGGAGTATGTGCCGTCATATGTAGGCACCTGGCTCTATGTATCGTCCGAGCCGGCCCTTGATCCGGCCTATAAAGGCTCATACGTGACGGTGGAGAAGAACTGGGACTACTCGTACTTCGACGCCTCTACAAACGACACGTTCTCAGGAGATTACAATGACTACCTGTACGAAGGTACCACAATCACCCTCACATCCAAAGGAGAAAAAGAGACGAGAGTCTATAAGGTCGAGCTCAAAAGGCTGAAAGAGGGGAGAATGGTAGTTGAGACATCTTCTGTGAACGGCGTTCCTACAGTTATAGAATTCAGCCGTCAGCCAGGCTCCTTTTAAAGAATTTATTCTCCAGCTTTTCAGCCCCCACAGTTGATTCCTCCCCGTGTCCGAAGTAGATAGCGGTATCCTCCGGAAGAGGAATTATCTGCTCCCTAATGCATTTGAACAGGTCTTTGTAGCCTGTCTCGAGGAATCCCAGAGTCCCTTTGCGAAGAGTGTCCCCGGAGAATAGGGCCTTCTGAGAAGGAATATAATAGGCTATGGAGCCTTTTGTATGACCGGCAATGTGAATCAGGCGGATGTCAAAGCCTCCGATCTGAAGCGACTCCTTGCTCCCGTCAATGAAAGAAATGCTCTCCAGAGACCCCTCGATAGAGGCATTGTACACTTTTGCCAACTCTTTGGAGCTCATAAGGAGCGACCTGTCTTCGGAGTTGACAATAGCTTTGATGCCGTACTTCTTCCAGAGCGGGGCAATCCCCGAGATATGGTCGAAATGAGGATGAGTGATCAGGATAGCGAGAGGCTTGAGTCCGAGAGAATCTATCTCCGTGCAGACGCTCTCCACTTCCGCGGCCGACTGGCATCCGGGATCGATGATCAGCGCCTCGTGGGAATCGTTCCATACAAGGTAGCTGTTCTCTTCTATCTTATTGAAAACGAATCTTTTAATCACCATTATCGCTCAGTTTGAAACCAATGGGGATGATAGCTCCCAGGATGAAATTGTCTCTTATTTCCAGCTCCTGATTGAGCTTCTTGCCGGCTACCAGCGGGCCGGTCATATAGCAGGCGCCGAGGTCCAGACTCTCAGCCGCGAGAAGGATCATCATAGCCACGCAGGAGAGGGATTTTGTGAGATTGTCTCTCTCC
>JAGDBY010000188.1 GCA_017958765.1 Bacteroidales bacterium
AGAACCTTGAGGGACACCAGGATGGCGATTCAGGTCAAAGAGATCAAGGCGGTCACCGCGAAATACGGCTGCTCGATAACCGATCTTCTCACCGCCGCGATGATCTACACTATCCAGGAGATGCAGCGCAAAGATCCTTCCCGAAAGAAACTCACTGCCATAAAAGTCAACGTCCCGGTCAATCTGAGGCCTATTTTCAACAGCAAGACTTTCAGAAATTTCTCTTCCTATGTGAATCTCGGGGTCGACGTGCGCAACAACTATTACACTTTTGAACAGATTCTCAAAGAGATAAAACTGCAGAAACAGCTCTATACCATCGCCAGCAACCTCGAGCCGAAAATTGCAAAGAATGTCGAGCTGGAGGATAGCTTCGCAATCGGATGCATTCCTCTCTTCATAAAAAAACACGTCATAGATTTTATCAAACGCACTCACGGCGACAAATTCTGTTCTTATACCCTGTCAAATCTGGGCAAGGCCGAGCTGCCGGAGGAGATAGAACCCTATGTCAAAGAGATGGACTTCATCCTGGGGAGACAGATAGGCAATATCGGAGCAGCATCCTGCATAGGCTGCAACGGGCAGCTGTTTTTGCACTTCACCAGAAATATCAAGGCCACCGACTTCGAAACCCGGTTTGCCGAATTTCTCAACAGCATGGACATTCCTCTGAGGATTTCTTACGACAGGCTCTCTTAAAGCACCGTAATTAGGATTAAAATTGCTATCTTGCCGCACCAAAAGTTTCAGATATGAAGGATTACATTTTTACAGTGGAGATGGAAACCCGCGACTACGAGTGCGACATCCAGGAATTGTCAACAACGCTAACTATCAGCACTATTTCGAGGCCACAAGGCATAAATGGCTGCAGCACGAAGGATTCTCATTCCAGGGATGGCATAACGAGGGGATCGACGTGGTGGTATCGGATATCACTATCAAATACAAAACCCCGCTCAAAGGACAGGAAGTTTTTGTATCCTGCCTGAACCTCCGCAGGGAAGGTGCCAGATTCATTTTTGAACAGGACATCTACAGAAAAGCCGATATGAAACTTTGTGTAAGCGGCCAGGTGACTGCAGTGTGCCTGATAGACGGGGTGCTGACAAGGGGAGACGAACTTGCCGCCAAATTTCCTTCATATTTTAAATAACGCAATAGATGAGCAACAGAATCAAAAGCCCTTACAAACAGAAGAACAGATATAGAGAGAATTATTGCACCACTCTGAGGAGAGTTTTTGAGTATTCTACGACCAATTATTGGAAACGTCCCGCTGCAGAATATGCGGACGGTTCCCAGGCATACACCTACAGATCTTTTAAGGAAGCGACGGAGAGACTGTCACAGAGGCTTTCACGGTACGGCATAAGCGCCGGGGACAAAGTGGCCATTCTCTCACAGAATATGCCGAACTACCTGATTGCATTCTTCGCAACGGCAGCTTTCGGAAGGGTCGCAGTTCCCATTCTCCCCGACAGCAGTGAGAATGAAATCAGCAATATCCTGTCACATTCTGAGACCAGGGTAATCTTCGTATCGGAGCGTCTTCTCCCTAAACTGAGCAAGAAGGTGATAGACAGTTTGACTCTGGTAATCGATATCGAGACCTTCGAATTCATCAAGAAGAATAAGGAGGACTTCCAGTGCGACGGCTGGGCAAAAGAACCTCAGCCGGACGATCTGGCTACAATCATATACACTTCTGGCACGACCGGCAAGGCGAAGGGAGTGATGCTCTCTCACAGAAACCTCTGCCACAATCTTGTAGCCGCTTTCAAGGCTCAGCCTTGCTTCAAGGAGGACAGATTCCTGTCAATTCTCCCTATCGCCCACACCTATGAGATGGGAGTGTCTTCGGTATACTCATTCTACGTGGGAGCGTGCGTATATTATCTCAAGAAAGCGGCGGCGCCGGCAGTTCTGCTGCCTGCAATGAAGAAGATAAGGCCTACGATTATGCTCTCGGTCCCTCTGGTGATAGAGAAAGTTGTTAAGAACAGCGTCTTTCCTACCATCCGCAAAAGCCGCGTCCTCTCCTGGCTCGACAAAAACACCCCTTGGGTACTTCACCGGCTGATCGGCAGCAAGCTTCTGAAAACTTTCGGAGGCAAACTCAGATTCTTCGGTGTCGGCGGAGCGAAGCTTGACGGCGTTACGGAGCAGTTTCTCAAAGACTGCCGCTTCCCTTATGCCGTAGGATACGGCCTTACCGAGACTTCCCCTCTGGTCACAAACGTGATAGTGACCAAGCGCAAACGGGTCGGCTCCATCGGAGTAGCCACCTGGGGAGTGGAAATCCGCCTTGACAACATCAATCCGGAAACTAAAGAGGGCGAGATTGTATGCCGCGGAAACAACGTGATGCTGGGCTATTACAAAGACCCTGAGAGGACTCAGAAGGTTTTGGATGACGACGGCTGGTTCCACACCAATGACATAGCCTATATGGACAAAGACGGCTACTACTACATCAAGGGTCGCCTGAACAACACCATTCTCGGAGCATCCGGGGAGAATATCTACCCTGAAGAGATCGAGATGGTAATCAATGACATAGAGGGAGTCAACGAATCTCTCGTAATGGAGCGTGACGGCAAACTGGTAGCCTTGGTTAAATTCGACGACGCCGTGGTGGACTGGAATCAGGAGACTGAGGACAGATTCTTCGAGAATCTGGAACAGCGCAAGAAAGCCGTCCTCGACCTTGTCAACAGAATTGTGGGTAAGAACTCCAAGATCAGCGAGGTGGACGCAATGAAAGAGCCTTTCATCAAGACCGCCACACAAAAAATCCGCCGCTTCCTCTATAAAGACTATCGCGACGGAAATCAGAAACGCAAGGAGAAAAAATAATCGCTATTTCTTCCCTGATTTGTGCTCCTCCCACCAATCCGGATAGACCGGATTCTTGCTGCCGCTGTTACGCTGGCGTACATAGTCGTCCAGCACTTTGAGCACTTTAGGGCAGAGAATCAGCAGGGCTATCAGGTTGAAAATACCTGAGAATCCCATCAGGATATCGCTCAGCTCCCAAGCAGACTCAAGGGAGATGCAGGCCCCTATCATAGCCATTGCGGCCACAAGGAGTCTGAAAACTGTCATCGCAGCCTTGCTCTTGGTAAAGAATCTCAGGTTTGCCTCACCGTAGTAATAGTTTCCGATCACAGTACTGAAAGCGAAGAAGAACAGGGCGATTGTCAGAAAGACGCTTCCGAACGAACCGATCTGGTTGGTCATCGCATTCTGTGTCAATTCTATACCTATACCCTGAGAACCGTCCAGACTTACACCGCTTACCAAAAGGATGAAAGCCGTGCAAGAGCAGATAACTATCGTGTCGATGAATACGCCCAAAGCCTGAACCAGACCCTGCTTAACAGGGTGCGATACGTGAGCCGTAGCGGCCGCGTTAGGAGCGGAACCGATACCGGCCTCGTTGCTGAACAGGCCGCGCCTTACACCCTGCATAATGGCTGCTCCAATCACACCTCCCGAAGCCTGACGGATTCCGAAAGCGGATTCTAGAATAGTCCTGAATGCTTCAGGGATGCTGGTTATGTTCATTATGAGAATGATGAAAGCCATCAGCAGGTAGCCGATAGCCATAAAAGGCACGATAACCGACGCCACCTTGGCGATACGCTGAATTCCTCCGAAGATGATGATTGCAAACGCTGCAGAGATTACGGCTCCCACTATAACGTGGTTCCAGCCGAACTGATGCTCGAAAGCTGAGCCTATCGTGTTGCACTGCACCAGCGTAAATCCGAAGGCAAAAGTGAGAATGATCATAACGGCCGAAGTAACCGCCATCCAGCGCAGGCCGAGACCCGACTCAATATAGTATGCAGGACCGCCGATGAACGAGTCCTTGTCTTTCCTCTTGTACAGTTGGGCCATTGTGGCCTCCATAAACGCCGTAGCAGCGCCAAGAAGGGCTGTAATCCACATCCAGAACACCGCACCCGGGCCGCCGATAGTAATGGCAGTAGCAACTCCGGCAAGGTTTCCTGTACCCACGCGGCTGGCCAGAGACACTGCGAACGCCTGGAAAGAAGAGATGTGCTTCTCTCCCTTCGGAGAGTCGTCATCGCCCCTGAAAAGCAGCCTGCAGCTGTCTTTGAAGAGTCTGAATTGAACACCTTTTGTTCGGATTGTGAAGTATATACCGCAGCCCAGAAGAAGGGCGATCATCAGATAGGTATACAGGTAATTGTTGGCGGCTTGTAAGAATTCTAGCATAGGGCGTCAGGGTACAATGCTACGAAAGTAATAAAAAAAGGACATTTAAACAACTTCCAGGTAAAAGCTCATCGGACGGAACCCGTCGCTGCAGCTTATCATAGCTGTCATCGGGTCTTTCATCCAGCCGTCATAGAAGTTGCCTTCCCCGCGGGCAAGAGACTCTACAAACGGGCGCATAGAATCCCAGGCAGCGTGGCACATCCCCTCAGGGCACTCCCCGTTCTCGCTTATCCACACCTGGCCTACTGTAAGGTCGCAGCCGTGATCCAAAGGATTCTCATATTTTGCAGCAAGATCGCTGTGTAAAATCTGCTTTACCGCTGTAATTCGTACTCTCATATTCCCGGAGTTTTGTTTCTACAAAAATAGAGAATTAATTCAAAACAGCACGGCAGGACCCGAAAGCCCTGCCGTTCACTCTTTTACTAGCCGTTGCGGCTAATTATGTACATTAATACTCTTCTTCGTTAAAGAAGAAATCCTCCTTTGTAGGATAGTCCGGCCAAATATCTTCTATAGATTCGTAGACTTCACCGTCATCTTCCAATTCACTAAGATTCTCAACCACCTCGAGCGGAGCGCCTGAGCGGGTTGCATAGTCAATTAATTCGTCTTTTGTTGCTGGCCACGGAGCATCCTCCAAGTTAGATACCAGTTCTAATGTCCAATACATAATCGATTATTTTAGATCTATGTTTTATAAAAGGGTTGCAAATGTATGAAAAAAATTAATACTACGACGGTATCCATTTAATTTCTTCACCGTTCTCGACATCACACAAAAATCTGGCCAACATGAAGAAATAATCAGACAATCTGTTAAGATATTTCTGACAGGCGCCGTGCTGAGAATTCCTCTGCTCTATCGCAACTACTTTTCTCTCAGCCCTTCTGCAGATTGTGCGGGCCACGTGACACTCCGCTCCGGCCAAAGGGGGAGCAGGGATTATGAAACAGCTCTTCTTAGGAAGCATCTCGGTGAGACGGTCAATCTCCGACTCAAGAAAAGCAACTTCGCTCTCAGAGAGAGGTTTTAACTTGTCCATATCTTCGTCGCAGGCGAGCCAAGCCGCCACATTCATCAGTTCAGTCTGTATCCTGAGCAGAATAGCTCCTATCTGCTCCGATACGTGACATCTCACAACTCCGATATATGATATCAGTTCGTCGACATCGCCGTAGGCTTCGACTCTTTTGTCGCACTTGGAAACTCTTTTCCCCCCTACCAAGGAGGTAGTGCCACCATCTCCGGTTTTAGTATAAACTGCCATATTATTCTTTATCTATAGTTTCATCCGATTCTATCTTGCCGTCCCTCAACCGGATAATCCGGTGAGCATATCTTGCTATGTCCTCTTCGTGAGTCACGAGGATAATCGTATTCCCCTGACTGTGAATATCTTCGAAAAGAGACATAATGTCAACGGACGTCTTGGTATCCAGGTTGCCGGTAGGCTCGTCAGCCAGTATTATCGACGGGCTGTTGATCAGAGCTCTCGCCAGTGCCACCCTCTGTCTCTGACCGCCCGACAGCTCGCTTGGCCTGTGATGAAGCCTGTCTCCAAGGCCCACGGCGCACAGCATCCTTCGGGCCGCCTCTTCTCTTCGCCTCTTCGGAAC
>JAGDBY010000189.1 GCA_017958765.1 Bacteroidales bacterium
CCCCTTGAGAGAGATGGCTTGAGCAGATTGGCGGCGTCGAGAGAACCGGCCTGTCCTCCCGCCCCTACGAGGGTATGAAGTTCGTCGATGAAAATGATGGTATTCTCCGACTCTTTGAGTTCGTCGACAATCATTCTGATACGCTCTTCAAACTGACCCCTGAACTTGGTGCCGGCCACGATGGAACCCATATCCAATGTCACTATTCTCTTGTCCAACAACAGCTTAGGAACGTTACGCTCTGCGATTCTGATAGCAAGACCTTCTACGATAGCGCTCTTGCCCACTCCCGGCTCTCCGATCAGAACAGGATTGTTCTTCTTCCTTCTGCCTAGAATCTGGATAAGACGCTCTATCTCGTTGTCCCTGCACACAACAGGGTCCAGTCTGCCTGCCGATGCGGCCGCAGTGAGGTCGTTGCCGTATTTATTGAGAGTAGGAGTATCGGTATTGCGGGGTTTCGCTTCCTCAGCCTTCTTAGTGGCGGGAGCTCCGGCAGTTTCAGCAGCCGGCTGCGAAGACTCATTCTTCACACCGCTCTGATAATCCCTTACCGACTGATATGTGATGCCGTATCTCTTGAGAATAGGAACCACCATATTTCCCGAATCACGGATTATGGCAAGCAGAAGATAGAGCAGGCTCGGATTGCTTACGTGCTGTTCTACAAGTTCACGGGCTATATTGTTGAAGATAACCTCAATCTCTTTGGCCACGGCTATCGAAGAGACTTCAGAATAGGTGATAATCTCGTCAGCTCCGATGATGCTCTCCAACTCCGCCTTCACGTTGACCAGGTTGCACCCCATCTCTCTCAGCGTGTAGACTGCATCGTTCTTCTCGTGCCTGAGGATTCCCAAAAAAAGATGGTCTCCAGTCACGACTCTGTTTCCGAGTCTTGCAGCCTCTTCCTTCGCATAGTTGAGAACCGATTGTAGATCCTGTGTAAAATCCATTCCGAGTATCTGTTATTATCACACAAAGGTAAAAATACTATCCGATTTTTTTGCTCGTTGTTAAAAAATAGCTACATTTGCACTCCCTTTTGCTTCCTTAGCTCAGTTGGTAGAGCACGACACTCTTAATGTTGGGGTCCAGGGTTCGAGACCCTGAGGGAGCACAGGTAAGAAACGGCGCTTTTCGGCGCCTTTTTTTATACCACCACCCTGATGGCATCGGTAGGTACCTGAACGACGAAAGTGCCCACGGAATCGACTCTGACGGCAGCGTAGCTGGTACCTGACATATGTACCACCTCGCATTCGAAACCCTGCAACGGGCCGGTCACAATCAGAACTTTTGAACCCGGAGCTACCTCCCCAGTGATACAGTCCACCCTCTCCTGGCTGTGTTCCACCATAAAGCGGAATGTCTCCATCTGCTCGTCCGGAATTATGATCGGGTGATAGGCGCCGCCACTTGTCATAAAGTTGCTCAGAACCCTGACTTCACCCAGAAGCTGAGTCCTGCGGGCCTTGGTGGTTCTGATGAAAATCATCCTCGGGAGGACCATTCTGTCCACAATTTTCACGCGGTCGCTCCATTGATGACGCTCCTGCTGGATGGGGAGATAATACTCAATGCCGAGGCTGTGCAAAGCCTCAGCAGCCTTACGCTCCTGACAAGAGAGGACATAGGCAACAAACCAATGAAGACCGTTATCCGGGACGAACGAATCCATCGGAAAAGAGATTAATCCCTGCGGAAGAGGTCGCGGGTATAGACTTTGTCCTTCACGCAGTCAAGGGAGGAGTCATATCTGTTAGCCAGAATGGAGTCGCTCCTGCGGCAGAATTCTTTGAAGTCATTGACGACTTCACTGCCGAAGAATGTCGTGCCGTCCTCTATAGTAGGCTCATAGATGATAATAGTAGCGCCCTTCGCCTTGATACGCTTCATAACTCCCTGAATGCTGGATTCGCGGAAGTTGTCGGAATTGGCTTTCATAGTGAGACGGTAGACACCTATGGTAATAGGTCTCTCATTCTCTTTGGACCAGGCATTGTCGGTAGAATAAGAATAGTAACCTGCCATCTTCAGAACCTGGTCGGCGATAAAATCCTTCCTGGTCCTGTTGCTGTCTACGATTGCCGTGATCATATTCTCAGGGACGTCCGAGAAATTGGCCAGCAGCTGCTTGGTATCTTTAGGAAGGCAGTAGCCTCCTTATCCGAAAGAGGGGTTGGTATAGTACATTCCGATACGGGGATCGAGACCGATACCCTCTATAATCGACTTTGTATCAAGACCTTTCACCTCAGCATACGTATCAAGCTCATTGAAATAGCTGATACGGAGGGCAAGGTAAGTGTTTGCGAACAGTTTGACAGCCTCCGCCTCCTCTATTCCCACAAGGAGAACGGAAACGTCTTTCTTATAGGCTGCCGCAGCGAGCAGGCCGGCGAAAGCCTCAGCCTCTTTTGCCAGACGGCCGTCCTTAGGAGAGCCCACGATAATTCTGCTCGGGTAAAGGTTGTCGTAGAGAGCCATTCCTTCGCGGAGAAACTCCGGAGAGAAGAGAAGCTTCAGGTTGTGGCCAGCTGCTGTATATCTGGCGTACAGACTCTTGGTATAACCTACCGGAATCGTGGATTTTATGACTATGGTGGCAGCCGGATTGATCTCAAGCACCAGGTCTATCACCTGCTCCACTTTGGAGGTGTCGAAGAAGTTCTTCTGCGGGTCATAGTTGGTAGGTGCCGCAATTATCACGAACTCAGCGTCTTTGTAAGCTGAAGCACCGTCAAGGGTGGCCTTGAGATTGAGGTTTATCTTGTTTCCGGCATTGTCGTTTCCGGAAAGGAAAGCCTGAATGTACTCATCTTTAATAGGGGACTGCTTTTTGTTGAGAAGTTCTATTTTTTCAGGAACCACATCGACTATTGTCACCTCATTCTGTCTGGCCAGCAACGTCGCCATAGAAAGGCCGACATATCCGGCTCCGGCTACTGCAATTTTTGTCATATCTCATCTGGTTTATTATCACAAAAATACTAAATTTGTGTATACGGGAAAATAATTGTTGAGTGCATATTGAGACCCTCATAAAAGCGAGCGAGAAGGACCTTCGTGAAATTACGGAGGTTGTGGCTCAGTTATCCAATAATGCTCAGCAACTTACACTTTCTCACCTCCGGGAGATCCTCTCCCGTGCTGAGTCCAGAATCTTTGTTGCAAGAGACTCTTCAGGCAGCATTGTTGGTACTCTTTTTGTAGCATGGTACTGCGGCCTTACCTCCAATAAAATGTGGATAGAGGATGTCGTGGTGGATAAAGGGAGCAGAGGTCAGGGTATCGGACGCAGCCTTGTTACGGCTGCGCTGGATGCAGCGAAGGAAGCCGGTTTTAAAGGAAAAATTATGTTAACTTCGCGGCCTACTAGGGTGGAAGCCCACGCCCTCTACAAATCGCTTGGATTTGAAGAATACGACACAGGAGTATTTGTTATAAGAATACAATAAACATTTGATTATGAAAAAGATATCTTTATTATTAACTTTAGCTTTATGCCTTTGCGCTTGTTCACAGCAATCTCCTAAGGTTGCACTTGAGAAAGCTTTGCAGGAAGAAAACGGAGTTGCATTCACAGTTACAGACCTGGTACCTGTCGATACCTGTTCACTGAGAGAACTGATCGGAAGACGCACTGACATCTATAACCAGACTATCAAGGTCTACAACGGTCCTCTGTTCGATAATTCAGAAGAGGCTGTCGCCGACAAGATTGCCCAGACAAAATATCTTGCCAATGAGCTGAAAGCTCTTCAAAAGAAATTGGAAGGCAAGATGGACAAACCGGCTTACATCGACTATCGATTCTCAGCCGTTCCGAAGTCCAACGACAACGGTGTTTCATATGAGGATGTATACTGCTGCATCTCTACCACCGGCAACAAGGTCTTGGGAATCGGAGGAAGACTGAGTTCCATCCACAAAAACGTGGAGCTCGCAATTCCGAAGTTCGAGGAGGTCCTCAAAAAGGCTGAAACAATCAAGGCAGAAACTAAATAAGTAAATATTTAAGAGCAGAAGGGTGGCCGTTGAGTCACCCTTTTTAGATAATTATGACACCTGCAATCGTAGAAGTTACCACAAGGAGGCAGCTTAGAGACTTCATCGACTTTCCGGAGAAGCTCTATGCCGATTCTCCATACTGGGTACCCGATCTGAGAGGCGGAGAGTTCAAAGCTCTGGGGCCGGACAATCCCGCCCTGGAATTCTCTGAACGGATTCTCTACCTGGCCTACTACGGGGAGCGGATTGTAGGAAGAATAGCGGGCATCGTCAATTACATAGCCAATGAGAAATGGGACACCCGGACGGTAAGGTTCGGATGGATGGACTTCATCGAGGATTTCTCCGTGGCTGAGGCCCTTATCGATGCCGTAAAGAATTGGGGAGCGTCTCTGGGAATGAACCGGATGTCCGGGCCGATGGGATTCAACAATCTCGACAAGGCCGGACTGCTGGTGGACGGCTTCGAATACCTCTCCCCTTTTACCTGTATTTACAACTACCCTTATTACCGGGATTACCTGGAGAGACTCGGGTTTGTGAAAGAGGCAGATTGGACTCAGACAGTTCAGCAGATTACCGGGCATTTCCCTGAGAGAATCCTGAAACTGACTTCTTTCCTGGAACAGAGATACGGGTTTCACTTCTACGCCCCGAAGACCAGAAAGCAGATGCGTACAATCGGGCGGGAGATGTTCCACCTCTACAACGAGGCCTTTGTCAACGTACACGGCGCCACTCCGCTGAACGAGAAGCAGATAGATTATTCTCTCTCTTCTTACATCTCCATAATGAACTCCAAGTACACCTGCTTTGTTATGGACAGGGAGAATAAGATAGCAGGCTTCGCCATAAGCGTCCCTTCACTCTCCATGGCTATCCGCAAGGCAAAGGGACGCCTGTTCCCGTTCGGATTCGTCCACATTCTCCG
>JAGDBY010000190.1 GCA_017958765.1 Bacteroidales bacterium
CATATTCTCAAGAGTGTTGAGAACGGAATCGTACAGCTGCTGGGCATCCGCTTCTGCATCAGCACCAAATCCGACCAATACTTCGAGGTCGCTCAGGCTGGCCTGAAGAGAATCCATCCCGCCGACCCAGTACTTCAGAGAGGATATCTCCTTTAGAACGGACTCGGCCCTCTTTTGGTCGTTCCAGAAATCTTCAGCTAACGTAAGGTTTTGCTTTTCAGACAGTTCCTTCCTCTTGGAATCTATGTCAAAGAAACCTCCCCAACGTCTCTGACCGCTGTTTAATCTCTTTTAGTTGATCTGATGTTATCATATACCTTTTTAATATTGTCGTAAGAATAACCCCTCCCCACGGCGAAACGGTACAGCTTCGCAAATTTCTCCTCCTCCGTCCCTTTTAGCGCCTTGTACTTATTGCTCAGCACAGAAGACATTTTATCCAGGGCCGCATCGCTGTCAAGCCCGCTCAGCGCACTGCTAATCGCCTCGTTCTCAACTTTTTTAGCCTTTAAGGCATATCTTATTTTATTTTCTCCCCATCCCTGCAGAATCGCCTTGTCGTTCACGAAAGCCCTTGCATACCTGTACTCATCCAGATATTTCTCCTTAATAAGGGAGTCTATTATCCCTCCGGCGTCCACCCCTTCGTCAGCCACTGCAAGAATCTTCTTTCTTATGTCGCTGACACAGTACTCGCGGGCGCTGCAAAGCTTGCGCATTCTGTCGAGAACCTTCTGCTTATCCATCTTAAAACCAATATCCTACACTCAGGTAAAAGCCTGCTTTCTTAGTGTAGGTAGACCACTGCACATTGGCGGCAATCGGGAAGAACCTCAACTGGTATGCATACCTGAACCTTACTCCCCAGAAACCTTTGCTTGCCACAGCGGTCTCAAATTCATTTTCCCACTTAACAATATTACCGCCCATCGAAATGTAGTGCTTCTCGGCTATCTGCTGTCTCAAGTCAAGACCCAGGGCCATCACGAACTTGTCGAAGGCGTACGGAGCGTTCAGACCGAATACCGACATCTGACTCTCGCTGTAGCGGCCGTCCTCGTTGCCACCCAGGATGTTCATATATATCATAGGAATGTTTTCACCTATCAGCGCCCTCCCTTTGAAGAACGGGATGAAGGTTGTTGTAGCTCTCTTCCCAATCGATATATTGTGTTCCAGCCTGATGGAAACATCCGCAAACAGGCTGTTAATTGTCTGTAAATCAAAATAGTTCGTATATCCCACCTCGAACAGGGTACCTCTCTTGGCGAAATAGATGTCATCCAGATTGTCGAAGCCGAATTTGGCCCCCACATTGAAGAATCCGTTTCGGGTCAGGTCTGTATCGTAGGTCTCCGGGATATACCTGTCGTAATTCACCGAAGCGTGATTGTACTTGAAGTAATCCACCTCAGCCCCCACCTTGAAGATAAAGTTCCTGAAGTTGCTCGTGCTGATGTCCAGTCCGGCCGTATGCTGGAGGAAAGTCAGGTTGCTGTTCCACCTGTTCTCCGACAGACGGGCGCTGTAGTTGCGCAGGGACGCGTTCACGTTGACTTCGAAAGCATATTTCGTCCTGTATGTGTAGGTGGCGTTTACGGCATAGTTCTGACTGATTCTGGCATTGAGGGCAAACTTGGAGCCGTACAGGGCGGTATGGTTGAACCGCAGGTCGAACAGGGCCGAGATCACTTCCTCTGTGTCGGCGCGGACCCCCACTCCCACCTGATTAGACATTTTCTTGACGAAGTTCACCACCAGATTGAAAGGCTCGTTTTCATTCTCCAGAATGTAAGATACCGAAGAATAGGCATTCGTAGCGTAATACCTCTCGACCGCCTTTGAGATATCGTCTTTAGAGATTCTCTCGCCTGTCTTTATCTCGGCGACTTTTTCCAAAACTTTCGCCTCTTTGGAAGAGACTCCGTTGTAGACTACATCAGCCAGAATCAGAGAATCCTTAATGACTTTTGACGGAGAATGTTTCACAGGGGGATTCCCGAGGCTCTTTTTGAGGTCGAGCAGTACGTCCGACATCTCCCTTGTAGCCTCTTCTCCGTAATTGATCAGATTCCTGAGAGCCTCTGTATTGAAACTCATAACCCCGTATTCTCCGACGGTCGGGGCGATCAGAATATCTGTATCCTCAATGGCAGCCTCCGTCTTGTAGGTGGTCGTAACCGACAGTACCGACTCGGCCAAAGCCAGCGGGTTGTCGTAATCAACATAGGTAGAATCGTTGTAGCCGAGCTTTACGCCGATTACAATATCGGCTCCCATCCTGCGAGCCACGTCCACCGGATAATTGTTGCGGAAACCTCCGTCAATGAACAGCTTGTTGCCTATTCTCACCGGGGCGAACACTCCCGGGATGGCCATTGAAGCCCTGATAGCCAGAGGGAGAATACCGTCGTGGAACTCAACCTCCTCGGCATTGACAATATCCACTCCCACGCAGGAGAACGGAATAGGCAGATCGTTGAAATCGGTGTAATTATGGTAGCCCGCCGTACAGTCTGAAAGGAGCGTGAAGATATTCTGGCCGCTGTAAACAGAGGTAGGCAGATACCTTCCTGAATTCTCAGGCCTCCAGTAGTCAGTATTCTCCGGAGAGAGGGTGTTGTCCGCATTTATTTTGAACGGGACGGTGAAAACCAGCTTGTCATCCACCGTCTTGGTATCGTAAAAGAGCTGATTGCGGCCTACGTTACCGGTCATAATGAGATTCCAGTCCTGGGAGAGCATCAGATCCTCCAGCTCCTGGCCGGTGTATCCTATAGAATACATACCTCCGATGATAGCTCCCATACTGGTTCCGACTACCAGATCGATAGGGATGCCGTATTCTTCGAGGACTTTGATAACTCCGATATGTCCTGCTCCCTTAGCTCCTCCGCCGCACAGCACCAAGCCCACTTTAGGCCTCTGCGCAAAGAGCGGAAAGACCAGTAAAAGAGTCAGTAATATAGTAGTCAATCTCTTCATTTTCAGCTATTAACTCTGAAGGTTCTTCCCGGCGAGCATACCGCAGGCAGCCAGAATATCCTCTCCTCTGGAAGCCCTGACGGTCGTCATAAGGCCGGATGAAATCAATCGTTTCTGGAACAGCTCGATGATCTCGTTTGGAGATGTCTCCAGCGGGCTGTCAGGTATTTTATGGAACCGGATCAGGTTAACCCGGCATTCCAGTCCTCTCAGCAGGTGCACCAGACCGTCCGCGTGACGCTTGGTATCATTCACCCCGCTGAACATTGTATATTCGAAGCTGACCCTTCTCTGACCTGAGAAATCATACTGCTTAAGCAGGGCCACCACTTCTCTTATGTCGTATTTCCTTTGAACCGGCATCAGTTCCAACCTCTCGTCAGGGAAAGGGTTGTGGATGCTGACTGCCAGATGGCACTTGGTTGTATCCAAGAACTGCTTTAGCGCAGGAAGTACACCTATGGTTGAGACTGTTATTCTCTTCGGACTCCATCCGAAACCCCAGTCTGCCGTAAGGATCTCAATGGCTTTTGAGACGTTCGGCCAGTTGTCCAAAGGCTCACCCATCCCCATAAAAACCGCATTTGTTAAACCTTCCCCCTCATCTACGCTCAGGAACTGAGAGAGAATCTCAGAAGCAGTAAGATTCCCGTGAAAGTGCTGGCGTCCTGTCATACAGAACTTGCACGCCATCTTGCAACCCACCTGAGAAGAGACGCATAAAGTGGCTCTGTCCTCATCCGGGATCATCACTGCCTCTATCAGCCTGTGCTGTCCGTCCTCCAGCAGGGGAGCGGACTCGGTAGGGAAAGCGTATTTCTTCGTTCCGTCCGAAGAGGTAAGTACCTGTTCGGGAGCGATTATACCTACGCAGTATTTTTCTTTGAGAATCTCACGGGCGGCTTTGGAGAGATTGGTCATCTGGTCAATCTCCCTAACCTTCTTCTCATACAGCCAGGATGCAAGCTGCTTTGAGACATATTTAGCGAACCCTTCCTGCTCACAGAGCAGTTCAAGTTCGCTAAGAGTTTTACCTATGAGAGGCTCCTTCATCTCTAGAAGGCTCTGAAGCCCACCGCTTTCTTAGCAAGGGCCAATGTAGCAGATGCCGAAGCTCTGGCTTTGTCCCTTCCTTCTGAAGTCACTCTGTGCAAGAACGCTTCGTCATTGTAAATAGAGTCGATCTTCTCTCTGATAGGAAGAGTAACCTTGCAGATATCTTCAGCAAGCTGCTTCTTCAAGTCTCCGTAACGGATAGAGCAGTCGTTCCATTTCTCTTCGAAATAGTCGACTGTAGAAGGTTCGGATACAAGTTTGAGCAGTGTAAACAGATTCTCGATAACTACAGGTTTCTCGCTGTTAGGCTCTGTAGGGCCGCTGTCGGTAACTGCGCGCATCACTTTCTTGGTGATGGTCTTCTCGTCATCATAGAGGTAGATACCGTTTCCTTCGCTCTTTCCCATCTTGCCGTTCCCATCCAGTCCAGGAACCTTGATAGGTCCTGATCCGAACTTGAAAGACTGAGGCTCAGGGAAGACATCGCAGTTGTACATATTGTTGAACCTGCGCGCCAGAACTCTGGTGATCTCCAGATGCTGCTCCTGGTCTTTGCCCACCGGGACATAGTTGGCTCTGTGAACCAGAATGTCGGCAGCCATCAGAACAGGGTATGTGAGCAGACCTGTGTTTACATTCTCCGGATTGAGGCGAACTTTCTCTTTGAAAGACGCCGTACGCTCCATCTCCCCTTTGTAGGCAAGCATATTGAGCAGAACGTAAAGCTCGCTTACCTCGGGAACGTCACTCTGAATGAACAGAGCGCATTTGTCCGGATCCAGTCCGGCAGCAAGATATTCCGAAAGGATAATCTTGACGCTTGCGTGAAAATCATCCGGATGCGGGTGAGTGGTAAGAGAATGCAAATCCGCTATGAAGAAAAAGCAATTATAATCGTTTTGCATCTTCACGAAATTGCGAAGAGCGCCATAATAGTTACCTAAGTGTAAATGTCCTGTAGAACGAATTCCGCTTAATACTGTCTCCATCTTATCTCCTTAATCTTTTACTTCTTTCAACTTTTCTCTGATTACGGTCTCTATCTCCTCTGCCAGAGCAGGATTGTCGGCCAAAACCTTCTTGACAGCCTCACGGCCCTGAGCCAGCTTGGTGTCATTGTAGCTGAACCAGCTTCCGCTCTTGTGGATAATATCCAGGTCGACGCCCAGATCGACAATCTCTCCGATCTTTGAGATACCCTCACCGAAGACTATGTCAAACTCAGCCTTACGGAAAGGAGGGGCCACTTTGTTCTTAACTATTTTAACACGGGTACGGTTGCCTGTAGCTTCCTCTCCGTCTTTGATCTGAGTGACACGGCGGACGTCGATTCTCACTGAAGCGTAGAATTTCAACGCGTTACCGCCAGTGGTAGTCTCAGGGTTCCCGAAGAGAACTCCGATCTTCTCACGCAGCTGATTTATGAAAATACAGCAAGTGTTGGTGCGTGAAATGTTTGCAGTAAGCTTGCGGAGAGCCTGGCTCATAAGACGTGCCTGAAGGCCCATCTTGCTGTCTCCCATCTCCCCTTCAATCTCTGCCTTAGGGGTGAGGGCCGCTACGGAGTCGATAACAATGATGTCTATCGCACCGCTTCGGATCAGATTGTCCGCAATTTCCAAAGCCTGCTCGCCGTTGTCCGGCTGAGATATGAGCAAAGTGTCCACGTTGACACCCAGATTCTTAGCATAAGTACGGTCAAAAGCGTGCTCGGCATCTATGATAGCTGCGATGCCGCCCTGCTTCTGAGCCTCTGCAATAGCGTGTATTGCAAGTGTGGTCTTACCGCTCGACTCAGGTCCAAAAATCTCAATCACTCTTCCGCGAGGGTAACCGCCGATTCCAAGGGCATGATCAAGAGCGATGGAACCGGAAGCGATTGTAGAAACTTCCATATCCGGCTGATCTCCCAGAGTCATAATTGTACCCTTTCCAAAATCCTTCTCAATCTTTGAGAGCGTAGCCTGCAATGCCTTCATCTTCTCGGCATTGATCTCTACTTTTTTGTCTTCATTAGCCATAGTTAAAAGCGTTTAATGTGTTGTAAGTTAATATAATCGCTGATGTTTCTATTGTTTTACAAATATAACTCTTTTTATCCTGAATTGCCGCCTATCCGACCACCGATCCGTTAGCCAAAACTTCTTCCGGAGCGACAATTCTCATTGTGCCGTCAGTCTGCTTGGCCATCAGGATCATTCCTTTGGATTCAATGCCTCTGATAACCCGCGGTTTGAGGTTGGCCAGAATGCAGATCTGCTTGCCGACCATCTCTTCAGGCGTATAATACTGGGCGATTCCGGAGACTATTTCGCGGATGTCCAGGCCGGTGTCGATCTTCAGGTGGAGAAGTTTGTCGGTCTTAGGGACTCTTTCCGCCTCAAGAACCGTCGCAGTGCGGATGTCCATCTTCTCAAACTCCTCGAAAGTGCACTCCTCTTTGCCCGGGGCAACGTCTGCCTTAGGGGCCGCAGCGCTTGCATTGGCCTGCTTGGTAGCATTCAGCTTAGCTATCTGAGCGTCAATCTGCTCATCCTCTATGCGGGCGAAAAGCAACTCTGCAGCATTCAGCTGATGGCCTACAGGAAGAATCTCAGCCTTGCCGAGGCAGTCCCAGTCCAGCTGCTCCACATTCAGAATCTTGTTGAGCTTAGCAACCGAGAACGGGAGGAACGGAGCGAAAGCAACTGCAAGCGAAGCGCATATCTGGAGCGAAGTGTTCAGGATGGAAGCCGTACGGTCCATATCTGTCTTAGCCACCTTCCAAGGCTCGGTCTCAGTGAGATATTTGTTACCGAGTCGCGCCAGGTTCATCGCTGCGAAGAGGGCCTCGCGGAATTTATAATTCTCTATGCACTCTTCTATTGTAGCCTTCAGCTCAGGTATCTGAGCAAGTGTCTGAGAATCAATCTCCTCAGGCTTAGCATTCGCTGGAACCTTGCCGCCGAAGTACTTGTGAGTCAGGACAACAGCCCTGTTGACGAAGTTACCGAAGATTGCCACAAGCTCGCTGTTGTGACGGGTCTGGAAGTCCTTCCAGGTAAAATCGTTATCCTTAGTCTCAGGGGCGTTGGCGCAGAGAACATACCTTAGAGAATCCTGCTGTCCGGGGAAATCCTCCAGATAGTCGTGCAGCCATACAGCCCAGTTCCTAGAGGTGGAGATCTTGTCTCCTTCCAGATTCAGGAACTCGTTTGCAGGGACATTGTCAGGGAGAATGTAACCGCCGTACGCTTTCAGCATAGCCGGGAACACGATACAGTGGAACACTATATTGTCTTTGCCGATAAAGTGAACCAGCTTGGTATCCTGATCTTTCCACCACTTCTCCCAGTCATTAGGGAGCAACTCTTTTGTGTTGGAGATATAACCTATCGGGGCGTCGAACCATACTTACAGCACTTTGCCTTCAGCTCCCTCCACAGGAACCGGCACTCCCCAGTCGAGGTCGCGGCTTACCGCACGTGGCAGAAGGCCGCCGTCCAGCCAGGATTTGCACTGCCCGTAAACGTTGGTCTTCCACTCTTTGTGACCTTCGAGAATCCACTCCTTGAGCCAGCCTTCATACTGATCCAGAGGAAGATACCAGTGCTTTGTAGCCTTCTTGACCAAAGCTCCTCCGCTGATAGCGCTGTGAGGATTGATCAGCTCCTCCGGGCTCAGGGTGCTTCCGCACTTCTCGCACTGATCTCCGTAGGCTCCTTCGTTGCCGCATTTAGGGCAGGTACCTACGATATATCTGTCTGCAAGGAATGTATTTGCCTGCTCGTCAAAGTACTGGAGGCTCTCCTTCTCGATAAACTTCCCTTCGTCGTACAGCTTTTTGAAGAATTCCGAAGCTGTCTGATGGTGAATCTTCGAAGAAGTTCTGCTGTAAATATCAAAATCGATCCCGAAATCTTTGAAAGACTTCTTGATGATGCCGTGATATTTGTCAACTATATCCTGAGGGGAACATCCCTCTTTGCGCGCTTTTATAGTGATAGGAACACCGTGCTCGTCAGACCCGCATACGAAGAGGGTCTCTTTCCCGCGCATTCGAAGGTATCTGACATAGATATCGGCAGGAACATACACTCCTGCCAGGTGACCGATATGTACAGGACCGTTCGCATAAGGCAATGCGCAAGTGACAAGTGTTCTTTTAAATTCTTTCATATAACAGTTATTGTTAAGCTTACAAATTTATGAAATTACAGGCGATTAATCTCGTTATTGAGCGCCATTTTTACTTTACCGAGCATCATTAACTGATTGACCAGCTCTTTCTGCTTCTCTTGGTTTCCGAGTTTCTCTTCTTCATTAATCCTCTTGACTAGTGCGTTGGAAGCTAAGTCAATGACTTTCAGCTTATAAAAGAGGAGAATACGCGGCACGTTCTTGCCCAGCAAGTGCTCTTCAGGGGTCATTGAATCCACGTAGCTCTTGATCGTAATCGGATGAGCGTCACTCAGGGTGTCGCACATAAGCTTGGAGAATTCCTGATTGTCGTGGGTCATAAAGTGACGGATCACCTTCCCCTGTACCTTTTCGCAGTTTTCATCCTCTTCCTTAGGGAATGAATAATACTCTTCATACACCGCCCTGTAGAGAGGATTCTCAAAGGTGAGTTCATCCTGACTCAGTGAAGAATAGATGAACTGGGACACCGTAGGAACTTCATCTTTCTTGCGTCCCATACGCAGGTCTTCATCCCTGAAAAGCGGATATTCTCCGTATTTCAAAAGGTAGTAGAGAATGTCCTTCTCACCGGTAGCCAGCACCGAATTGGTGATAGGCGCTGAGACAGGATCTGGAGCGCTCTCGATAGGTTCGTCCTGCACAGGATAGCTCTCCCTCCTATCCTCCACGCGCCTTCTGGCCTCCTCCTGACTGCGTCTCTTATCCCGCAACTCTTTAATCTTCTGATAGATGGCATCCGTCTTGACATTGAATCCGGAGGACACCATATCCACATAGACATTTCTCTCTATCTGATCGGGGATAACCGAGATAGTCTCGATTATCTCATTTATAAGCTGGGTTCTCTTGTAGACGTCATTGCTGCTCTCGGTGATCAGCTTCGCCCGGAACGAAACGAAATCCTGCTCGTTTGCAGCTATGTATTCTTCAATCTCCGCCTTAGAATGGGCGCGGGCGAAAGAGTCCGGGTCGTCTTCTGCAGGGAGAATCACCACTTTAACCTTCATCCCCTCTGCCAGGACCAGATTCACTCCCCTTACGGCTGCGTGAATACCGGCTGCGTCGCCGTCATAGATTATCGTGATATTCTCGGTGAATCTCTTTATCAGTTTGATCTGGCCTACAGTAAGCGAGGTGCCGGACGAAGCCACCACATTCTCTATACCGGCTTGGTGCATAGATATCACATCGGCGTATCCTTCCACCAAATAGCACTTATCCTGTTTACCTATCTCGCTCTTAGCCTGATAGATACCGTACAGAGAATCCTCCTTGGAGTAGATCTCCGATGTCGGAGAATTGACATACTTTGCCAGCTTCTTCTCTGGGTCGTTGAAGAGAATACGGCCGCCGAACGCTATGATACGTCCGCTCAGAGAAAATACCGGGAACATCACTCTGTCAAAGAAGCGGTCGGCGAGGGTGCCGTCCTCACGCTCAATGCAAAGGCCGGTCTCGACCAGGAATTCTCTCTTATATCCACCCTCCAGGGCAGTCTGGGCGAAGGTTTTGCCACTTTTAGGAGCATATCCCAGACCGAACTTTCTGATTGTCTCATCGGAGAAACCGCGCTCCTTGAAGTAGCTCAGTCCCACAAGCTTGCTCTTCTCGGGATTCCAAAGAGCGTCCTGATAATACTTCCCTGCGAATTCGGAAACTATCAGCAGGCTCTCGTACTTCTGCCTTTTGGCGATATCCTCCGGCGTCTCCTCCTTTTCCACCACCTCTATACCGTACTTTTTAGCAAGGTATTTTAGGGCTTCGGGATAGCTCAGATGCTCGTGCTCCATCAGGAATGTAACGGCATTGCCGCTTTTCCCGCAGGCGAAACATTTGAAAATCTGTTTTGTAGAAGACACCGACAGGGACGGATTCCGGTCCTGATGAAACGGACACAGACCCAAATAGTTAGCTCCCCGCCTCTTCAGTGAGACGAAATCTCCAATAACGTCCTCAATTCTGGTAGCGTCCAGAATTCTCTCTTTGGTAGCGTAGTCTATCATAACTCACCTCCCAAGCAACATCAACTCCTCTTTTGTGTAAAGAAGTCGATAGAGAATATTCTGAACAAACGGATTCTCTCTGAAAATATATGCCAGACCGACAAGGATGACAAATAACAGGACGATAACAAGGAAGACAATCCAGCCTTTGCCTCTTTTGCGCGGCTTTGCTGCAGCAGCGGCAACCGGTGCAGCAGGTGCGGCAGGGGCAGGAGTCTCCTCTTCACTCTCAAGGACGAACATAGGCTCTTTCTCCTCACTCTCAAGAGCGATGAGAGGCTCTTCCTGTGTGTCCTTAGTGAAATCGACTTTAGTCTTTATGGAAACAGGCTCCAGTCCAAAACCGTCCGGATAGATGTCAAGATCTTCGCTTGCGACAAAGAAATAATCATTCTGCGCAGTGGCCCTCATTGTCCCTAAATTGCCGAGCTTGACATTTTTCTTTTTTTCAAGGTCAGCCTTCAGCTCTGTGACGAATTCATCCAGCACTTTGGCAGCATTCTCCCCCTCAGGAAGCACTGCGGCAAGCTTTTTTAAAAAGATGCCGCCGTCTTTTCTCTCTGTCTCACGGAAGAAGAGCTTTTTGTAGGGAGGGTTGATCGTAGCCCCCTTGTCCGAAAAAGAAGCGGGCACCAACTCCGTTAAGAAACAGCCCAGACCCGGCACATTCACCAAGTCATTATCAAGCAAAGCTTCACCAAGACATTGTGAAAATAGGGCTATTTCCATAAAAATCAACCACTTGCGAAGAGTGCCCGAAACAGGACTCGAACCTGCACAAACAAAACGTTCACTAGTCCCTGAAACTAGCGCGTCTACCAATTCCGCCATTCGGGCTCGGTCCTGCAAAGGTAAATATTTTTTTGTTTTATTTTGCAGAGAAAAATATTTGTTATACTTTTGCAATCCCGCAAGGGGAAAATTCCTCTTTAGCTCAGTTGGTTAGAGCACCTGACTGTTAATCAGGGGGTCCTAGGTTCAAGTCCTAGAAGGGGAGCGAAAA
>JAGDBY010000191.1 GCA_017958765.1 Bacteroidales bacterium
AGCAGATGGCTCACATTCTTGAGTCCAGGCATGCGGTAATTCGGCAGCTCCATAACAAACGGAGCAGCCACGTAATTCTTGCGGAAAAGCTTGGTCACAAGCGCCACAATCACGCCCACAAGTATGGACAGCAGGTACAAACCGGCCAGAATAAGACCGCCCTTACCCGGGAAAAACGCATTCGTAAATAAGCCGTAAATAGGAATTTTGGCGCTGCAACTCATAAACGTAGTCAGCAAAATCGTCATCTTTCTGTCACGGGAAGAAGGGAGCGTCCGGCAGGCCATAACACCCGGGACCGTACATCCGAAACCTATCAGCATAGGGACGATGCTTCTGCCGCTGAGACCTATCTTTCTGAGCAATTTGTCGGAAATAAAGGCTATTCTGGCCATATAACCGCTGTCCTCAAGAATAGAGAGGAACAGGAACATCACAATTATCACCGGCACGAAGCTCACCACGGTACCAACACCGCCGAAAATAGCGTCGACCACCAGAGAGCGGACAGGTTCTATCACATTCCAGGTGACGAACAGCCTGTCCACAGCAGTGCCTGCGTAGGCTATTCCCCCTTCCAGAAGATCCTGCAACCAGGCTCCCAGAGAGTCGAAGGTCAGGTAGAATATTCCCGCTATTACAAGTATGAACAGAGGAAGCGCGGTGAATTTACCTATCAGCACTTTGTCAATCTTTCGCGTACGCTTCGCTTCCTTGGAATCGGAACTCTTGGTGAGTGTTTTTGAGCAGACATTGTGGATGAAGGTGTACCTCATTTCAGCCATTGCGGCGAAACGGTCCAGACCTCGTTCTTCCTCCATTTGGAGAATTATATGCTCTATCGCCTCCTGCTCGTTCTTGCTGAGTTTCAAGTTTTTAGCTATAGATGTATCTCCTTCTACAAGTCTGTCTGCAGAATACCTCAGAGGAATCTGCTCGTTTACGGCGTGGTCCTCGATCAGATGCATTATACTGTGAAGGCATCTGTGGACGGCGCCGCCGTGATCCTGAGGAGAACAGAAGTCCTGCCTGGTAGGCCTTTCATCATACTGAGCTATGTGAAGGGTGTGCTCCACCAGCTCGCGGACTCCGTCACCTTTGGAGGCGCTGATAGCTACCACCGGAATACCCATTATTCTCTCCAGCTCATTGATATTTATGGAGCCGCCGTTGCCGGTCAGCTCATCCATCATATTGAGAGCCAGAACCATAGGGACTTCCAACTCCATCAACTGGACTGTAAGGTACAGGTTCCTCTCAAGGTTGGTGACATCTACAATGTTTATGATCGCATTCGGTTTCTCATTCAGAATGAAATCTCGGGATACTATCTCCTCTTCCGTGAAAGTGCTCAGAGAATAGATACCCGGCAGGTCGGTAATCTTGACGTTAGGATTGTTCAGGACTACACCCTCTTTTCTGTCCACGGTGACGCCGGGGAAGTTGCCGACGTGCTGATTGGATCCCGTCAGCCTGTTGAAAAGAGTGGTCTTGCCTGTATTCTGCTGTCCTACAAGGGCCAGAGAGATCTTGGTATCTTTAGGCAGGGTAACCGCCTCTTTATGATACGGATGCCCCTCTCCCAATCCGGGGTGAGAATCGTATCCGTGATATGACAATGAATAACCGAAATCGAATTTGTTGACCTCTACGGGTTGCTCACGAGAAATAGGGCAAACCGTTATTTTGGATGCTTCAGCCTCCCTGAGAGTCAGATTGTAACCCTGAACTTTGAGTTCTATAGGGTCTCCCATAGGGGCTCTGCCTACAAATGCCACCAATGCGCCGGGGATAAGGCCCATACTGAGGAAATGCTCCCTGAGACGGCCTTTGCCACCGGTTTCCATTATGATGGCTTCTTCTCCAACTTTAAGATCTTTGATTGTCATTTTCGGCAAAATTAATCATATACTTCCTTAATAGAGCATAAAAGGGCAAAAAAAAGACGGACACTGTAAAAACAATATCCGTCTAGAGTATATAAAGGAAGACAAAAACACAGGCGAGCAACCGCTTGTATACTCTAGAACTCCAAAAAGGAGGTGTTCCAGCCA
>JAGDBY010000192.1 GCA_017958765.1 Bacteroidales bacterium
TCTTCTCATTCGGTACCAACGACCTGACTCAGATGACTTACGGTTTCAGCCGTGACGATATCGGATCATTCATGAAAGACTATCTTGACAACAAGATTCTTCCGTTTGACCCGTTCCAAAGCATTGATACAGAGTCTGTAGGTAAGCTTATTGAATGGGGTGTGATCGGCGGTAAGAAGACCCGTCCTAATCTTAAGACCGGTATCTGCGGCGAGCAAGGCGGTGACCCTGCTTCTGTAGAATTCTGCCATAAGATCGGAATGACTTACGTCTCTTGCTCTCCGTTCCGCGTTCCTATCGCAAGACTTGCTGCAGCGCAGGCTGCTATCAAGCTCGATAAATAGAATCTATGGGCTACGATATTTCAAAGAGCGCAATCCTCTCGGTCAAAGTCCCTGACAGAGAAATCAAGCTTATTCCTCTAAAGGAAGCTAAAGTCGTCTGCGCCGTCGCTGTCCTTCAAAGTGAGAAGGATGCCAAAAGCATTACGGTGCTCAGCGACTATGCTTCCAAACTGGGGTTTGAGCTTCACACGCTCCTTATCCTCAAGGAGAAGGAGTGCCTTCCTGCCTGCTGCCTGAAAGAGGGTTACTCTCTTTTGTCTTACGGAGCCGACTATAACAACAAGGAAATCACCAACTGCAGTACCGTTGACCGGTTCTGTAAGATTCCTGCGGATATATTGTTCAATCTCTCGTACAACTTGGAGTATGTGGTCGAAGCTGTTATGGCGCGTTCAAAAGCCCGTCTGAAAGTGAGCAGAAACCACTCCGGCTATCAAGGCGGAGATATCAACGTGAAGGTTTCCATCCTTTCAAAGGGGACCCTGACCGACAAACTGATCGATAATCTGGAAGTTCTAACAAAGAATCTTTAAATGCGCTCTTTTCTCCATTACCTGTCGGTAGCGATCAAAGGTATCTTTATGGGTGCAGCGAATGTAGTCCCCGGAGTTTCCGGCGGAACAATCGCCTTATTGACAGGTATTTATCAAGAGATAATAGACTCCATCAAATCCATCGGACTCTCATCTCTGAAGCTTCTGTTCAAAGGGAAGTTCGCTGAATTCTGGAAGAGTATCAACGGCACATTCCTATTCGCTCTGACGGTAGGTATAGTGATAAGTTTCCTTTCACTTGCCAAGCTGATGCAGTTTCTGCTGGAGAGACACCCTATTCCTACGTGGGCATTCTTCTTCGGGCTTATTCTGATCTCGGCCTACTACATTCTCCGCGATCTGAAAGGTTTGAAGTGGTATGACTTCATAAGCCTGATAATAGGAATAGCTGCCGGTGTTGCTATTTGCCTCCTCTCTCCTGCTGAGACAACCGATGCGCTTTGGTTTATCTTCCTGTGCGGCGCCATCTCGATGAGCACTATGATACTTCCCGGAATATCAGGAAGTTTCGTACTTCTGCTCCTCGGCAAATACGCCTATATGATGGACGCTCTTGGGAACCTTGACATTACGGTGATAGCCGTATTCATCATCGGAGCTATTGTAGGGCTGCTCTCATTCTCGCACCTGCTTTCGTGGCTTATGAAGAGATTCTACAACGCAACCCTCTGCTTCCTCTCAGGGCTTATGCTTGGAGCTCTGATCAAAGTGTGGCCGTGGAAAGAGGTGACTGTAGCCGGGACCGACATTCCGCTGCTTCCGGGCTCATTTGCAGGTGAACCGCACGTCGCTTCGGCCGTTATTGCAGCTCTCTGCGGAATCGCGCTGGTAGTGGTAATCAATACCGTAGCAGCCCGCAAGCAAAAGAGTGAGCAAGTTTGATTTTTATAATAATATTGCTACATTTGCAATCCCAAAATAGAGGGGTCCGGTAGCTCAGCTGGATAGAGCAACAGCCTTCTAAGCTGTGGGTCTTGGGTTCGAATCCCAACCGGATCACAAAAAAAAGCCTCAAATTGCTTGAGGCTTTTTTTGTATTCACTCCGTACCGGAATCTATCTAGGCTTTATAAAGCGCATGTAACCCACATTAATCCCCAGAATGTCTACACTTCGGGTTAAGTTGAATGATGACATCTTTGCAGGGGAGGCATTTGTCTGCCAAACTTTTCTCTGGTTGGTATTCTGCCAAGTTACCCCGGCAATCGGAATACTCAGAGTCAAAGCGCTGTTGTCACGAAGCTTAACGCACAGACCTGCTGCAGCTTTCAGAGTGAGGCCGAAAGTCTTTGAGTCACGGATTCTGTCAGCGTGCTCTCCTATCGGAGAAGAGGTCAGAATAGCGTACTGTCCTGAAAGACGTGCTTCGCCGAAAATACCGAAGGTTTCGCTGCCGAAGAATGAGAGATATCTCCTTGCAGTAATGGATGCGCCGAAACCGTGGCGGAGCATATGCCTGTTCAATATGCGGACGTTCAGATCTGTATCGTCGGTCTTGAAAATATCACGCAAATCGAGTTTAAGGTCTGTATCGACATTGTAACCGGTGTAGTCTAGGCTTATTCCCAGAGATACGTCGTCAGCCACGAAGTATGAGAAGCTAGGGGATGCGCTCCAGGCATTGAGCCTGCCGTTTCCGATATTGATCAGAGAGAGAATAGAATAGCCGTCTCCCTCATAGGCGCCTGAAGCATTGAAATTGCGGTAAGCCACTTTGATACCGAATGCCCGGTTGCCCTTTTCAACGAACACCACGCGACCTTTTTCAGGATCTTTAAACCTGTCCAGAAAGCCCACGTGTTCCTGAGCAAACGCTGTCAATGAGAGCAGTGCAAATGCTATAACCAACAACTTTTTCATCTTATGTATTGAGTTTCAGTTAATATTGTAACAAAAATAGAAAAAAATCAGATTGGGAAAAATACAAACACCATCGCATCCCACAGGGCGTGGCTTATTATCAGCGCCGGAAGGGCTTTGGGGCAGATTCTGTAGATAAAACCCCACACAGCGCCGGCCACGAGGGCGGCCATTACCAGCATGAAGTTGAATGACCAGATATGGACCATAGCATAGATGAGAGTTGTCACTATAAACGCTGCCGTAGGAGCATTCTTCCCTTTGAAGAGCGACGAGAAAGTCTTCTGTACATATCCTCTCCAGAAGAATTCTTCAGCCGGCCCTATCAGAACCAGCAGAAGGAGGGCAATCAGCCACTGAGGCATACCGTGTTTCATAGAATATACGGCATCCACTTCGCCTCTTGCGAAGTCGAACATCAGTGAGGAGAGCTTGTCTCCTATCCAGAATACTCCCCAAAGGGCTAAGGCCAGAGCGATTCCGCCAAGTATCTGAAATAAAGGCTTTTCTATCGTAAGGAGCTCCTTTCTGTATGTAGAGAATGACAATGCCAGAGATGTCAGAACCACTGCCGAGCAGGACATAGAGATCCAAAAGTTCGGCCTTCCCTCAGTCCACGGGCTGAACATATAAAACCACAGAAGGGCTGCGACAAAGATTGCAGCCAGAAGATGATTCCTCTCTTTTACCATATCAGTCCTGCGACGATTAGAGAAAGTGAGAGGAGGCCTGAGAATGCCAACTGCAGCTGTGCTGAAGCCTGGTCCAGCCCTTTCATCGCCTCAAGCCCTTTCCGGTCATACTGCGAAGCCTGTTTGATATTCTTCAAGGCAGGAATGAAAGCCAGAAGAGATACCAAAGCGAGATAATGGAGATACCCTGCAGCTACTGCTGCAATAATGCAAATGAACGGAATCACCATATAGACGCAGTATAGGACGCTCGAAGGCTTCTCCCCTATGAGCATTGCAAAGGTCTTGATGCCGGCGGCACGGTCGCTGTTGGTATCGTAGGTGTTGTTGGCGTGAAGCACAGACACGGTGATGATACCTATCGGCAGTGAAAGGATCAGTGGCTTGATGAGAAATGTACCTGTGAGCGCATAGGATGCCCCCAGAACGGTTGTTATGCCGAAAATGATGAATATGTCCAAATCACCCAGAGCATTGTATTTAAAGAAAGAATAGAGGGCTGTGAGCAGTACTCCCGTCCCTCCTATTATCAGCAGTCCCGGACCGCTCAAAAGGGAGATTGCCACACCCACTGTAATTCCGCAGGCAAACAGAACTATGCTGAACCTGAGATACTCTTTGGGCTCGAACTTATGGAAAACCAGGTTCGGGACCGCAAATGCATTCTCATTGTCAACTCCGCTGAGATAATCGTAGAAGTCGCTCAGCACGTTGCCTGCGGAGTGAAGTAGCACCACTCCCAACAGAGAAAGAATCAATATTATATAAGGCAAAAAGCCAGGAGGCAGAAGCCCCTGGCTGAATAAATATGCGAAAGTTGCCAATACAGGCATTGTAGATACAGGGAATGACCAATATCTGGTAACTACCATCCACTCTTTAAAACTGTGTTTCATAAACGCTGATTTAACGGGCGAATATAGCTATTTCTTTGCTATTAGAATACAATCCCCTTCTCTTTATCCACTTTGCCTTCCAGAATGGCTTTAGCTACGGCATCGGTAAGGTCCTTCTGTACGATTCTCTTCAGAGGCCTTGCTCCGTATGCTGGGTCGAAACCTTTCTCTATCAGCTTCTTACGGAAATCGTCCGTGATGGTGAGCTTGATACCCATAGGGTCCAGCTTGTCCCTGAGATCTTTAAGCAGCAGATCGAGTATCTGAGATATATTCTCCTTGGTCAGAGGATGGAACATTATTATCTCGTCGATTCTGTTGAGGAACTCCGGACGGACGCAACCCTTAAGGATCTGCATAACCTTGTCACGGCACTCACCGAAGTCGCCGTTGCTTGCAATATATTGCTGTATGACATCGGCGCCGACATTTGAGGTCATTATCAGGATTGTGTTCTTGAAGTCCACGGTTTTGCCCTTATTGTCGGTAAGCCTGCCGTCGTCAAGAACCTGCAACAGGACGTTGAATACATCCGGGTGGGCCTTCTCGATCTCATCCAAAAGGACTACTGAGTAAGGTTTACGCCTTACGGCCTCGGTCAGCTGACCGCCCTCTTCATAACCTACGTATCCCGGAGGCGCACCTACCAGTCTTGACACAGTGTGACGCTCCTGATACTCGCTCATATCGATTCTGGTGATCATGTTCTCATCGTTGAACAGATATTCTGCCAGGGCTTTGGCCAGCTCGGTTTTACCCACACCGGTTGTACCCAGGAACATGAAAGAACCGATAGGACGCTTCTCATTCTGCAGACCGGCCCTTGAACGGCGAACTGCATTTGCGATAGCGCTGATAGCTTCATCCTGTCCGATGACTCTCTTGTGAAGAACCTCCTCGATGTGGAGAAGCTTCTCCTTCTCGCTCTGCATCATCCTTGAAACAGGAATACCTGTCCAGCGGGATACCACGTCTGCAATATCGTCGGCTGTAACCGCCTCATTCATAATAGGATTCTCTAGAGATTTCTTCTGCTGCTCGAGTTTCTCTATCTCTGCTTTGGCGGCAGCCATCTTACCGTACCTCAGCTCGGCTACCTTACCGTAATCACCCTTCCTTTCAGCCTCGGCAGCCTCATTCTTATAGTCCTCTATAGCCTGACGGTTAGCCTGCAAAGCTTTCAGAAGGTCTTTCTCGCTGTTCCACTGATCCATCAGAGTATCTTTCTCCTTACGGGTCTTGGCCAGCTCGTCGTTGATAGCGTCAAGTTTAGGTGATTTGCCGTCTTTCTTCACGGCCTCCCTTTCAATCTCCAGCTGCTTGATCTTACGCAGCAGCTCGTCGATGCACTCCGGCACTGAATTCATCTCCAGACGGAGCTTTGAAGCCGCCTCGTCTACCAGGTCGATAGCCTTGTCGGGACGGAACCTGTTTGTAATGTACCTGTGGGAGAGTTCCACTGCGGCGATGATGGCATCGTCTTCAATGTGTACCTTGTGGTGATTCTCGTATTTCTCTTTAAGACCACGGAGAATTGAGATAGATTCAGCCGGCGTAGGTTCATCCACCATAACCATCTGGAACCTTCTCTCAAGCGCTTTATCGGTCTCAAAGTACTTCTGATACTCGTCAAGGGTAGTAGAACCGATGGCGCGCAGCTCACCCCTCGCAAGGGCAGGCTTCAGGATGTTTGCGGCATCCATAGCGCCGCTTGTACGTCCGGCACCCACCAATGTGTGGATCTCATCGATAAACAGTATGATTTCGCCGTTGCTCTCGCTTACGGCCTTTACGACACCTTTCAGCCTCTCTTCAAATTCTCCCTGATACTTAGCGCCCGCAATCAAAGCACCCATATCAAGCGAGTAAATCTGCTTGCTTTTCAGGTTTTCCGGCACGTCGCCGTTTACGATACGCTGTGCAATACCTTCAGAAATCGCTGTTTTGCCGACACCGGGTTCTCCGACAAGTATAGGGTTATTCTTAGTCCTCCTGCTCAAGATCTGCAAAACTCGGCGAATTTCTTCGTCACGCCCTATCACAGGGTCCAATTTGGATTCCTGCGCCCTCTTGTTAAGGTTGATGGCGTACTTGTTAAGTAATTCCAAATTTTGTTCGTTCATATCTTTTTCTCCTTTTGCCTATTGTAAGGCAACTTATTTGCCAGAGGAAAAAATATGACAAAATGGCAGTCGGGGAATTACTTTGTAGAATAGACTTTTTCTATCTCGAGAATGTAGAGTGTGTGAGGAGGAACATTTCTGCCGTACCACCTTCTGAAGATATCCCAATCATCGAAGTTATCTTCTTCGAAATCAACGTGATAAATCTTCTTTCCTTCGATAGTTAGACGTGCCTCGGCAAAAGTCATTGCACCGCTCTTAAGCTTGTAAGGGGTAAGACCCGATTCAGCTACCTTATCGGTGTTTCTTCCGCTTTTCGAGCCGCAGATCTCCAGGGCCGGACGGTACTGCTCATCGTAGATTGAGAGTGTAACGAGTTCGTTACCTTCGATAAACTCATGGGTATATCTGTCCGGACGGATGAAGATGAA
>JAGDBY010000193.1 GCA_017958765.1 Bacteroidales bacterium
ATCGATTCTTTGTAGCATTGGATTGAGTCCTTTTTCAATGCTCATAATGTTGAAATGACTAGTCGGTTGGCCACTTTCAAATATCCATCCTTTAATCCTTAATGGATTAACTCCTTCATCTAATAAATACTTTTTGTTAAAGCAAAGCATCATTGATAAATACGCTCCCGCACTAGTGCCAGAGACATAGATATTCTTATCTTTGAATCTATCAAAAACGTCTTTAACCGCTGTAGCGCCTTCAATTAAATATGAAGGGAATTTGGTATTTGGATATAAGGAATAGTCAACATTCACAAAGGTATATCCTTTATTAGCAAAAGACATCGCTATTTCTACGACATGGGGATCGTATTTATCTCCCGCAGTAAATCCACCACCATGGAAATAGATAAATACGCCTTTTTCTTCGTTAGCGAAATAAATATCTAATTTATCTAATGGGGATATATCAGAATAGACGATGTCTTTTTCAGTTTTCATTAGTAATTATTTTCTAATGTTTTTATACATTGGACCATAGGCTTCGCAAGCGCGATAGTCTTGTCCTTCTTTATCCATTCCGAATGCATTCCAAGCAGATGGACGGAAGATCTTGTCTTCGTCAACGTTGTGCATACATACAGGGATGCGGAGGATTGAAGCCATTGTGATAAGGTCGGCTCCGATGTGTCCGTAGACAATTGCACCGTGGTTAGCGCCCCAGTTATTCATCACGCTGTAAACGTCCTTGAAGAAGCCCTTGCCTGTAAGTCTAGGTGCGAACCAAGTTGTAGGCCAAGTCTTGTCGGTACGCTCGTTGATGATCTTGTAAGACTCAGGATGGATGTCAACTGACCAGCCTTCCGCCAATTGGATAACAGGACCGAGACCCTTGATCATATTGATACGGATCATTGTCATAGGCATACCGCCCTTTGTCAGGAAGCTTGAAGAATATCCGCCGCCACGGAAATAGTAGCGGTTTGCAGGGAACCAGGTAGTAGCCTTGAGTGATTTCTCTACATCTTCGTCGGTCAACTCCCAGAAGTGCTTCATAACAGGCTCGCCGTTTGCGTCGGTAGCTTGACCTGATGCATCGAGGCAGGTAGCGCCTGAGTTGATCAGGTGGATGATACCGTTGGCTGCTCTGCCCTCAAGCTTGTGTCCTGATACGCGCTCTACAGCCTCAGGGCTCCAGAATGTACGGATATCTGAGAACATAGCGGCTCTGTTGGTCAACAGGTGACCGAACAGCATTGATACACCGTTCAAAGCATCGTTTTCAGTAGCCAGGATGTAAGGCTGACGGAGGCCGTTCCAGTCGAATGAACTGTTGAGCAATGCCTCAGGGAAGTCGCAGTTAGGATAGAAGTCAGTCCATTGACGCTGACCTTGGAAACCTGCAGCGATAGCATTGTGTCCGAGAGACTCCTCGTTGAAGCCGATCTCTTTCAGTTTAGGGTTACCGAGCATCAAGTCACGTACGATAAGGTACATCTTAACGACAAACTCCCAGTTTTCGTCTTTCTCTTTACGGTTCAGAACGAGCTCAGGGTCGTTGAAGTCAGTTCCTTCATTGACTACGCAATATTTCTTTGTCCAAGCCAAAGCTTTCTCAAACTCATCTTTGTCATAGATGCCTCTCTCCATACGGCGGATAACCTCAACCATAGAAACATACTCGTTTCTCATACCCAGATAATCCTGGAAGAAGTCAGGGTTGATGGTTGAACCGGCGATACCCATACATACGCCGCCGATAGAAAGATAAGAGCGGCCTCTCATCTGAGCTACAGCAATACCTGCGCGTGCAAAACGGAGGAGCTTCTCTTTAACGTCTTCAGGAATCTCTTTGTCGTCCATATCCTGAACGTGTTTTCCGTAGATTCCGAATGTAGGGAGGCCTTTCTGGCTGTGTCCTGCCAAAGCGGCTGCCAAATAAACAGCGCCGGGACGCTCTGTACCGTTAAATCCCCAGATAGCTTTAGGATAGTGAGGATTCATGTCGATAGTCTCGGTACCGTAGCACCAGCAAGGGGTAACACTGATTGTCAAGCCTACACCCTCTCTTTCAAATTTCTCAGCGCAAGCAGCAGCTTCTGCTACACGGCCGATAGTGCTGTCGGCGATAACGCATTCAACCGGAGCACCGTCTTCATAATTCAGATTGGAAGAAATAAGGTCAGCCACATTGTGGGCCATACGCATGGTTTGCTCTTCCAAAGCTTCACGGACGCCTCTTTCGCGACCGTCAATAATTGGTCTGATACCAACTTTTGGATGTCTGTTCATAGAATTCTATAAAAATTTATATTGATATAATTATTGGCAATTAATCTCTCTAAGTTACAATTTTATTCGTTTAATTCCAATTGCTTTTTCAAAGACTCTTCGTGCACTTTTCGCACAATCTGCTCCACGAATTTTCCCGACAAACCGAGCTTTTTACCTATTTCTATCCTGTCTTCCAGCATCTTATTATACCTGTCACCCTGGAACAGCGGAGCGTTGCTCTGTTTTTTGACCTTTCCGATCTCCTGAGAAATTTCCATTCTTTCAGAGAGGAGCTCCAAAATTCTCCGGTCAATCTCGTCTATTTTGTCACGGTAGAATGTGACATTCTGCGAGAGGTTCTTGTTGGACTTTACATCCAGATTACTGAGAATGCTTACCAGCTCCGAAGGGAGAACCTGCTGACGGGCATCGGTCAGGGCGCACTCCGGATGGCAGTGCACCTCGATGAAGAATCCGTCGTAGTTCAGCTCGAGAGCCTGCTGGCAGAGCGGCGCCACGAGCTCTTTCCGGCCGGAAATATGGCTGGGATCGCACAGAAGCGGGATTGAAGGCCTCTTCCTCTTCAGCTCGATAGGGATGGACCACAGCGGATTGTTCCGGTAGGTATGCTGCTCGTATGAGCTGAATCCCCGGTGAATCGCTGTCACGCTCTCAATCCCGGCATTCTCTATTCTCTCTATAGCCCCGAGCCAAAGTTTCACGTCAGGGTTGATAGGATTCTTTACCATCACTGAGACTTTCACCCCTTTGAGGGCGTCCGCCAGAGTCTGGACTGCGAAAGGATTGGTGACCGTCCTCGCTCCGAGCCAGATATAGTCGACGCCGGCTTTCAGAACCGCCTCCAGGTGCTCCGTAGAAGCTACTTCGGTAGCGATTTTGAGTCCGTAGAGACTCCTCGCCTCCGAGAGCCATTCCAAACCTGCCGTGCCCACTCCGTCGAATTCACCCGGTTTTGTGCGGGGCTTCCAGAGGCCCGCCCTGAAGATCTTGATGCCAGCTGCTGCCACTGCCTGCGCAGTTTCAAGTACCTGCTCACGGCTTTCTGCGGCACACGGCCCAGCGACCACCATATGATTAGAAATATCCATAATATTTAGTATCTTCGCTTTAGATATCACAAATTTAATGAATAGTTTCGGGAATAGATTCAAGGTTACGATTTTTGGAGAATCACACTCTCCGGTTTGAGGGGGATCCATCGACGGAGTTCCCCCGGGAATCGCCCTCTGCGAAGATGATTTCACCGGCGACCTGGAGAGAAG
>JAGDBY010000194.1 GCA_017958765.1 Bacteroidales bacterium
GAGATGGCTTTTGTGGAGATGGACAGCAGTTTTTCGGGCAGAGGTGTCAACGTAGGATTCTCCGGCGGTGAGAAAAAACGCAACGAAATCTTCCAGATGGCGATGCTGGAGCCGTCCCTCGCCATTCTTGATGAGACCGACTCGGGTCTCGACGTAGATGCCCTGAGGATTGTGGGGACCGGCGTGACCCGCCTGAAAACCCCTCAGAACGCCACTATCGTGATTACCCACTACCAAAGACTGCTCGATTATATTGTACCTGACTTCATTCACGTGCTGTATGACGGCAGAATAATTAAAACCGCAGGCAAAGAACTGGCTCTTGAAATAGAAAAAAGAGGCTATGACTGGCTTATATCATAAAGAAGAGGTGTTTTTCCAGAATTCCCGCAGCGGGGAGTTCTTGTTCAACTACGACGTTCCCGATGAGGGCGAGCTGAAACTCGTTTTCATCTCTCTTGGAGGCGCCGTGGCCAACAAGATAAGGATCAAGTTGGGGAAACATTGCAACTGTTCTTTATACGGAATATATCTTGGCAGCAACGCCGAGAATATCTCCTTTGATATCGTAGTCGAGCACCAGGACCCGGAGTCTCACTCAAAACAGCTTTTCAAAGGTATTCTGAGCGACAATGCCACTGCCGAATTCTCCGGCCTGATAAAGGTGGATCCGGATTCTCAGAAGACCGAAGCATATCAGGAGAATCACACCCTCCTGCTGAACGACAACGCCAGAATAAATACTAAACCTCAGCTGGAAATCTATGCCGACGATGTGATATGCAGTCACGGCGCATCGGTAGGCCGCCTTGACAAGGATGAACTCTTCTACCTGAGAAGCCGCGGAATTTCCCTTCAGGAGGCGGTCAAGATGCAGCAGATGGCCTTTCTCAACGACATTCTGGAGCAAATCGACGATCCAAAGATGGCAGTAGCCATCGAAGACAAACTCAATAATATGTGATGCTATGGTTACAATTCTCTTGATACTCACCATTCTGATAACCTGTTCCTGCTCATCGGGCAGCAATGCTCCTCAGCCTCAGAAATTCAAAAGGCCCGACGTGCCGAGTATGATCTCCAACCAGGATGAAGCAATATCCTACATAGCGAAACACTATTGGGACAATTTCCTGAAAGAGGACAGAGAATACCCTTCGGATACCGCCGTTCTGTTTGCCGGCCTGAAGAAGGACGACTTTGAAAAAGCATTCTCCGAATATGCCACTTTCATTATGGCCTTGCCGGTTGACGAAGCGATGGCCGCTCAGCAGAAACTGGCCTCACAGGTAGAGAAAATGCAGCTGAAGGATAAAGTGACCCCATTCTGGGAGAGCTTTTCTTCGATGGAGGATAAGTATTTCAACCATCCCAACTCTCCTTACAGGAGCGAAGAGATGTATCTCTACTGGATGGAAGCTACCCTTCACTCTTCAGTGGCATCTTCTGACGAAAAGATTGTGGCTGAAGGGTTGATTCCGCTGCTGAGCCTCAACAGGCTCGGAACTGCTGCAGCCAACTTCCCGTTCACCCTGGGCAACGGCAAAACAATGCACCTGTATGATGTCACCAGCGACTATATCATTCTCCTGCTGAGCAATCCGGGGTGCCCTAACTGCAAAGAGATAACCGACGAACTGGAGAGAACCGTGATGATACAGCAGATGCTCCAGAACGGAACCCTCGCCATAGTAAACATCTATCCGGACGACGATTATCAGGCTTGGAAAGATTTCCTGCCGGAGTATTCCGACAAATGGGTCAACGGCTGGGACCAGACCAACGAATTTGAAAGTCTCTACTATCTGAGGGCAATCCCTTCTCTATATCTTCTGGGGAAGAACTACACCGTCCTTGAGAAGGACGCTCCTATCGAGAGAATCTTCAGGCGTCTCGACGGAAATACTCTGATATTTCAGTAGCCAGCTTCTGTCCCACAACCTCGGCAAGTTCTTCGACGGAAGCCCTTTTGATCTTGGCCACGCTTTTGAACTTTCGGAGCAGTTTTGTCTCCGTAGCCTCCCCCACTCCCGCAATTGAACGGAGTTCTGACACAATCTGTCCTTTGCTGCGGCGGTTGCGGTGGTGTGTTATACCGAAGCGGTGAGCCTCGTCCCTGATCTGCATCAGAACCTTTAGAGAAGAGCTGTTTTTATCGAGGAAGAGAGGGTGCGGATCTCCGGGGACAATAATCTCCTCCAACCTCTTTGCGATGCCCACGATGAAGATTTCATCGGTGAGACCGAGCTCAGCTAGTGCCTCGTAGGCATAATGGAGCTGTCCGCGGCCACCGTCTATCACCACCAGCTCCGGGAGCGATTCTCCCTCCATAAGCATTCTCGAATAACGGCGGTTGACAACCTCTTTCATCGAGGCATAGTCGTTTGCGCCCACCACAGTCTTGATATTGAAGTGGCGGTAATCCTTTTTGCTCGGCCTGCCCTCCCTGAACACTACGCAGGAAGCTACAGGGTTTGTACCC
>JAGDBY010000195.1 GCA_017958765.1 Bacteroidales bacterium
CCATATCTCCGGTATAATAGAACGGATCCAGAACTACCAGGTTGTCTCTTTCGGCAACTGCATCATTCACCTGAGCGAGGTTCTCCTCTTCCATAAGGGCGCTGGTGAAAATCAGCCACCCGCTGTCATTGTGCTCCACGAAGTTGCACAGAAGCAGGTCCGGGAGAGCTCCCGAGTCATACAGAGAAACCGGCATATAATCGGCGTCCACCATCAGGCGGAAAGTCTCTGCGACATCGAAACCGGGTGTCTGCCAATTGTGTTTAGCGGCCTCTTTCTTGAGGAGATTATATGTGTAGTCGGCCTTCTGAGGCGTCCAGTATTCTTTCCATCTGGCGATATTCTCCCACTGCTGTTCCTCTGAAATAAGCAGCATCTCGGTAGAGCTGTAGCTGGAGATAACTCCCTCATTCTGAAGAGAATCCATCAGTTCATTCATAGGAACCGTCATCATTATGGCGCTGTCCAGATCGTCGGCGTACGCTGCATAATACTGGCAGTAGAGAGAGCCGTTGACTCTCTGGTTGTACATATCCACCGAGCGGACCATCTTAGGCTCTTTGTAGCCAATATTGTTCAGGTCGCTGTCGAATTTGACCTTGCCGGCTGTAAAGAAACTTACAATACAAAGAGCTATTAGGAGCACCACTACGACGACGTTTCTGTCGAGCGGGTAAGAGTTGATTCTCTCTATGAGCTTAAAAGCTTTCTCATTCTTTTCATTATTCTCAGGTGTAAAGAAATGAGGAAGGAATATCAATGCAAACAGGGTCGTTCCCACCAAAGCCAGGGAGGCGAAGATTCCGAAATCGCGTAGGAGCTCGCTGGAGGTGAAAAGCAGACCGGCGAAAGCGCCGATTGTAGTAAGGCAGCCCAGACAAACCGGACGGGACTGCTCCTCGATAACCTTCTCAGGATTCCCCACAAACTTGTAGTGGGTCAGCACGTGGATACAGTAGCTGAGCGCCACTCCCAGAACGATGGCTCCGATACCAAGGGCAATCAGAGACATCTCCCCTTTGGCCCAGTAGATGCAGGCCAGTGAGAAGAATGTTCCGTAAAGCACCGGTGAAAGGAGCAGCAGCAGGGTGTTCTTGGTCTTGAAACAGATTCCGATAAGCAGACAGATGATAATCAGCGAGATACCTACCGTCCAAAGGAGGTCTTTCTTGATCTGTCTAGAATTGAAGGTGCCCTCTATTGCCGTGCCGTGATAGAGAATCTCACAGGAAGGATACGCATCTGACATCTTCTCCACGCTTGCGGCCATCAGATTTTCCAGCTGCGTGCACTTGGTCATATCCATAGTGTTGAACGCCGGAGTGAGGAAGGCCAAAGCGATGGAACTGTCCGGAGAATAGATATGATTCTCAATTATCGTGAATGAGCCCAGTGAAGGGATAAAATCCTTCCCTTCGGTCTCCACGATCCTGTCGATTGCCTCTTCAGAGAGCAGTGTGTCGAGCATTGTATAGAAATCCTCATTCAGATGGCAAGGGAGCGCCTCCATCCCGTAATAGAGGATGTTCATTATATCGTCGCTGTCGAGTTTGTACAGAACGTTGTCAATAATCTGATTGCTGTCGCCTTCGGAGAGCATCTCGATGAACTCGTCGGTAACTGCATTCAGGGTATTGACATCTACATTCTCGCTGCGGGGAACAACTTCGATAAATACCTTATCCTTAATGCGGATATCGCCGAAAGCCACTTCGCTTTCACTGCTCTTCTCCGTCTTCGGAAGGAGCATGGCGATATTCTCGTTCAGCTTGATTTTCAGGCCGAAATAGGCGAAAATCAAGGTGGATGAGATTAATACGATATAGAATACAGATTTATGCTTGGCGAAAAACCTGTATATAGCAAGGAAAAATTTAGACATCTATTTGGTGTAGTTGTCAGCCTTCTCTTTGATCCTCTCTGCTCTCACTGCACTGTCAGGGTGAGAAGAGAACATCTTCTGTACAAGAGTGTACTGACTGCCGCCTGCCATCTTCACAAGCTTGTTCAGGGCATTGTACATTCCGTACGGATCGCGGCCGAGCTTAGTAGAGAATTGGAAACCGTAATCGTCAGCTGCAAATTCCTGCTTCTGTGAGAACTGTGAACTGATATACATTTCACCGAGGTCGCCGAGAGCTTGACTTGCGATTGCCCCCACTGAACCGGCAGCTCCGATAACTCCGCGGGCTGCTGCAGTCAGGTAAGCATTCTTCATGGCTCTCTTTGTATCCTGATGCACTACGTGGCCGATTTCGTGACCGATAATGGCCAATAGCTCATCGTCGTTCATAAGGTCCATCAGACCGCTGTAAACTCTGATAGAGCCGTCACCGCAAGCGAATGCGTTAACCTCGTTTTTCTGATAGACTTTGAAATTGATAGGAATACCCTCAACTTCGGTAATACCGGCCAAAACACGCGCAAGTCTCTGAGCGTATGCGCCGTTGTCTATCTTGTTCATTAAATCCTGTTCGAGAACAGTTCTTTGGCTCAATGCTATGATTTGAGCGTCAGATATTGAAGCGGCAGTCAAGGCCGCTGAAGCTGCCTGAGCCAGCTGAGCCTGGTTCCAGTTAACTCTGCCCAATACTCCGCATCCCGTGAGCATTGTGACTGCAAGTACGATGGATAGAATCTTTTTCATTCCCTAGATAATTTATCCGCCAAAGATAACTTATTTTAGGGAAAAACGCACTGCAAATGAGAAGTTTGTTCCCGGTTGAGGGAAATAATAACCTCCTGCATATCCGTAAGAAACATACTTTGCATTAAAGAGGTTGTTCACGTTGAGATTGAACTCAAGAGTTTTCCATTTCAGTCCGCACTCCAGATTTGAGACAAAATATGCAGGCAGAGCGTACTCTTCGGTAGATTGATTGTCGCAGTACTGCTTTCCGATATACTTTCCGCTGAGTTTTATGTAGGAGCCCTGCGAAGGGAACAGAGTCATCTGAGCCATAGCCACCGCGCTCGGAGAATATGACAGGTCGCCTATCCCCACAACTTTGTTGATACTGAAAGTTGCATTGGCATCCAGACGGAAGAATCTGACAGGGGCCCAGCCCGCAGCCAGCTCCACTCCCCTTCTGAAACTCTTGTCCACATTCTCTTTGATCATATAGCCGTCGGCGTCGATCTTTCCGGTCGTAACGAGCTGATCTTTATACTCCATCAGGTAGATATTCCCTTCGAAAGAGAATCTGTCGAGAGCCAGTCTGTATCCCAGCTCATAGTCGAACATCGTCTCCGGCTTGATGTCGCCTCCCGCCTCAAGAATATCCGTCCTGGAGGGTTCTTTGTGGCCGATTGCCACGGATGCATAGAGGGTGTTGCGAGAATTGATATTGAACAGCAATCCAGCCTTAGGATTGACAAAATTGTATTTGAAAGAATAGTCTATATCGCCCGTTTCGAGAAGTCCTCTGAGGTTATAGTCTATGTGTCTGAACTGAAGGTCTCCCCAAGCCACCAGACGTCCAGTGAGGTTGTAGCGGGCATTCACGAATCCGCCGTAATCTGCTTTGAATGAGTTATTTCTGTAGAGCTCAGGTGAAGGGGCAGTGGAATAGTTCTTCCAGATCACCGTACCCCAGTGGTTTCCTCCGTACACGGAACCGTTCAGGCTGGCGGACATTCTGAGTCTGTTCCCGATATAATTGACGGTGGACATCAGCACATAGTAGTTGTTGCCCATATTGCTCCTCGTAACTGAGTCTCTGAACAGGTTGTTGACTGCGAGCTCCTGGTGATAATTCTCATAGAAACCGTCTCCCCTTGTGTAATTGAGAGTTGAGACCACATTCCAGTTAGGAGAGATCACGTATTTATGGTGGAGCTGAACGTGCTGCTGCTGATAATTGTCGCTCTCATTCTCGTAGAATACCACATTGCGATTCTCGTCAAAGTGCATTCCGGCAGGGTTGAAACGGCGGTCCCTTGCAATCTCCTCAGCCGTAACACCGTTCCAGGTGATACCTGTACGCTGGTTGCCGATCAGGTAGAGAAGGGTGAAATTATGCTTCTTCCCCTCTTTTGACATAGTCACAAAACCGGAATTGAGGTTGGACCATCCGCCTCTCAGAAAACCGTCGCTGTGAGAATAAGAATAGGCTGCATCTGCGCCGAAACCGTTTGCTGTCTTGCCGGTTGAGACGAATACCGAGCCTACAAACGTGTTGAACGAGCCGTAAGACAGATCCGTCGAGATGTTGAATCTGTCGGAAGCCGGATTGGACTCCATATTGACGCTGGCTCCGAAGGCTCCGGTTCCGGCCGACGAGGTACCGATACCTCTCTGCACCTCCACTGAGTTCAGATAGCGCTGAAGGGTCGGAAGGTTAACCCAGAATACCTGCTGAGACTCTGCGTCGTTGATGGTCACACCGTTGAAGGTGACATTGGTCCTTGTGGCGTCGTTGCCTCTGATGGTGATTCTGGAGTATCCCAGGCCAGTACCTCCTTCGGTGGTGGCTACAACTGAAGGCAAAAGCTCCAGAATTGTTGGGATTGAGGACTCTGCAGATGCACCTTTGAGAGCCTGCTTCTCCACTGTCGAGTGGGCTACAGGTGTTTTGGAATCTACACGGTGAGCGGAGACAATAATACTGTCAAGGCGTTCGTGAACGGTGAATGGATCGGGATCGTCAGCAAATGCTGAAAACGGGAATACGGATATTCCCAGAAGAAGAATAAGTAATTTTTTCATTTTCCTACGGCGGCATTACCCGCATCAGGTTCAAAGGGTATTTCTCAGCGTATTCTCTAAGGAGAGACAGCACCCCTAATTGTTATTGACTTTATAAAATAAAAAAAGGAATGATTACCAACCACTCCTTTTTTGTGGAGAACAAGGGAGTCGAACCCTTGACCCCCTGCTTGCAAAGCAGGTGCTCTAGCCAACTGAGCTAGTCCCCCGAGTAGGACCGCGCGGAGTTGAACCGCGGACCTCTACATTATCAGTGTAGCGCTCTAACCAACTGAGCTACGATCCTATATATAAAGGAAG
>JAGDBY010000030.1 GCA_017958765.1 Bacteroidales bacterium
AGCGACATAGCCTGGATTACAGAGAGGAGCCCTATTCCTATCATCGCCGACGAATCAGTGCAGCGTCTGAGCGATATCAAGAGAATCAAGGGGGCATTCTCCGGCTTCAACATCAAGCTGATGAAATGTAAAGGTGTGTTTGAAGCCAAAAAGATGATAGAACTGGCAAGGGCTGAGAAAATGACGGTTATGCTGGGCTGTATGACCGAGACCTCCTGCGCCTGCACTGCCATTGCAGAACTCGCCCCTCTGGCCGATTTCTGCGACATTGACGGCAACCTTCTCATCACCAACGACAGGTTTGAAGGAATGGTGGTTAAAAACGGCGATATGGTGCTTCCTGACAGGCCGGGACTGGGATTGAAACTATTGAAATAATCAGTATATTTGTTGTTTGGACAATTGAATAAAAGCAATGCTTACTCTCAAACTTCTTCGCGAACAGCCTCAGTTTGTAATCGACAGACTGGCTGTTAAAAATTTTGACGCAAAAGAGATAGTTGAAAAAATACTTGACGCCGACAGAAAGCGCCGCTCGCTTCAGGGAGAATTGGATGCCTGTCTTGCAGAAATGAAAGTGCGCGCCAACGAGATAGTCGCCTTTATGAAACAGGGCAACGCCGAGGCGGCTCAGATTGCAAAGGCCGTCGTAGCCGAGTTAAAGGCTAAATCCAAAGATCTGGAGACCGCTATGGAAGAGATGAGCAAAGTACAGAATGACTGTCTGGTGCTCCTCCCTAACCTACCTTGCGCCCAGGTTCCTCCGGGCAAAGGGGCTGAAGATAACGTTGTAGTCAAAATGGAAGGCTCGGTGCCTGATTTAGGGGAGAATCCCCTGCCCCACTGGGAACTCGCTAAGAAGTTGGATATCATAGATTTCGACCTCGGAGTAAAACTTACCGGCGCAGGTTTCCCTGTCTATACAGGCAAGGGAGCCAAACTCCAGAGAGCCCTCATAAACTACTTCCTCGAGTTCAACTCGAAGGCAGGCTATACCGAGATGGAGCCCCCTGTTATGATCAACGAAGCTTCCGGCTTCGGAACGGGACAGCTTCCTGACAAAGAGGGGCAGATGTACCACGCCACTCTCGACAACTACTACCTGGTTCCGACTGCGGAGGTGCCTCTGACAAATATCTACAGAGACGTTATTCTCAAAGAGGAGGATTTCCCTGTGAAGATGACCACCTACACCCCTTGCTTCCGCCGTGAAGCGGGATCGTACGGCAAGGACGTCCGCGGACTCAACAGACTTCACCAGTTCGACAAAGTGGAGATAGTTCAGCTCACATTGCCTGACAAGTCTTACGAAGCCCTTGACGGAATGGTGGCTCATGTGGAGAAACTTGTAAAGAGCCTCGGCCTTAAATACAGAATATTGAGACTCTGCGGAGGCGATATGAGCTTCACCTCGGCAATCACCTACGACTTTGAAGTCTATTCTGCAGCACAGGGACGCTGGCTGGAGATCAGCTCCGTATCCAACTTCGAGACTTTCCAGGCTAACCGCCTGAAACTAAGATATAAAGACTCAGAGGGTAATACCAATCTGGCTCACACTCTCAACGGCAGTTCGCTCGCTCTTCCGAGAGTTGTGGCGGCCCTGCTGGAGAACAATCAGAAAGACGGAGTAATAACCGGTCCCGAGGTGCTCAGACCGTACACGGGATTCGACGTTATCGACTGATGGCCGTTAAAAATCAGAGAGTTATAATGGGAATTGACCCCGGAACCAATATCTTAGGTTACGGGGTTATCCTTGTAGATAAAAAGAAGGTCCACTTCGTCGACATGGGAGTGATCGATATGAGGAAAACCAAGGATCACTTTCAGAAACTGAGTACTATTTTCGAAGAGGTCGGCACTCTGATGGACCGCTACAACCCCGACGACATAGCTGTCGAGGCTCCGTTCTACGGAAAAAACCCTCAGGTAATGCTTAAACTGGGAAGAGCTCAGGGAGCAGCCATTTCAGCAGCCCTGAGGAGAAACATTCCGGTATTCGAGTATGCCCCGAGAAAAGTCAAGATGGCTATAACAGGCAAAGGCGCCGCTTCTAAAGAGCAGGTAAAGAGCATATTGGAGCACACAATGGATGTCAAGCTCGACATAAAATATCTCGACGCCTCCGACGCGATTGCCATCGCTATGTGTCACTACTACCAGCTGACGAACCCGATGATGGACACCGAGGCCTCTACAAGCTGGAAAAAATTTATAGAATCTCATTCTGACAGGATTAAACTTTAAATAATAAAGATTGTCTAAAAGTCAGTATCATTAATTAAAAGAAGGATGTATTTCAAAAATTTCTTTGCAGGGTTAGGATTTCTACTGCTGACCACACTGTCTCTAAACGCCCAAACATATCAACTTAAAGCCACTTTTAAAGATAAAGACACCAAGGAGGGGATTGAATTCGCCACTGTTTCCGTTACTCCGAAAGGAGAATCTACGGCTACGGCATATTCTCTTTCCGACGAAAAAGGCTCTGTGACAATCAGAGGCCTCAGACCGGGCACCTACACGGTCAAGAGCGAGCTTATGGGCTACAAAGCATTCTCAAAGGAGATTGAGATAAAGAATGCAAACGTCGACCTCGGCGACCAGACTATGGAGGTGGAGGTGAACGTTCTCGAGAGCGCAACGGTCACCAGCGTTGGAAACCCTATCGTGGTAAAGAAAGACACCATCGAGTACAATGCATCTTCTTTCAAGACCAACGACAATGATATGCTCGAGGACCTTCTCAAGAAGCTTCCGGGCGTGGAGGTAAGTTCTGACGGTACTGTAACTGCCAACGGCAAGACCATCTCCAAGATCACCGTTGACGGCAAGACATTCTTCCTGAACGACCCTACCCTCTCTACTAAGAACCTTCCTGCCAAGATCATCGAGAAAGTGAAAGTGCTCGAGAAGAAGTCTGACCAGTCTCTGTTCACAGGTATCGACGACGGTAACACTGAGACAATCATTGACTTGACCATAGCTCCGGGTATGCAGAACAGCTGGATGGGTAACATCGTGGCCGGCGGAGGTATCGACCTTCAGAGTATTGAAAAAGGAGACAACTTCTTCGATGTAAACAAACCTAGATACAGCGCCAACGCAATGTTGGGCCGCTTTACATCCAACGGAACATTGGCTTTGATCGCCAATGCCAACAACGCCAACAACCTCGGATTCGGCAACATGGCCGGAATGATGATGAGAACAGGCCGTGGCGGCGGCGGAATGGGCGGCGGCGGTATCAACAGCTCATATATGGCCGGATTCCAAGCCGGTACAAGATTCGGTAAGAACAGCAGATCCGAAGCTACAGGATCTTACTCTTTCAACGGTAACAACAACTATTCTGAAGAATCAACTTACAGAATCACACTCAGATCCAAAGACAGTTCACTGTTGAGCGACGAGTCGGGAATGGGCACACAGAACACTACCGGACACGGATTCAGCGGTAAGTTGGATTGGTATATATCAGACCAGACATCCATCGTAATCGAGCCACAGATTAATATCGGACGCGGTTCTTTTGCAGAGGGGTCAACATTCTCCACTGCGAATGCGGACGGTCAGTATCAGCAGCTTAACAAAGTGAATGACGGTTTCAAAGAGTCCTTCGGTAATAACAACTCCCTGTCCGCAAGCGGAAGAGTCCTCTTCAGACAGAGACTTGCAAAGCCGGGACGCACCATCTCCCTCAACGTCAACTACTCTATGTCGAGAAACAATACCGACGGATTCAACCAGTCCCTCACCAAAACATATAATGAGCGGGACGAGAAGACAGGCGAGGAGAAGGTCGACCAGCACTACCTGCAGACATCGAAGAGCAACAGCGTCAACGGCCGTCTGTCATATACCGATCACCTGGGCGGAAGCTACTTCCTGGAACTCACCTACTCTTATGCTTATTCAAACAGCGATTCCAACAAGGATACATACGATAAGGACGCTTCAGGCAAGTACACTATTAAGAATGAGAGATATTCAAATCAGGTGACCAACACCAACATCAACCACAATGCCGGTATCAACCTGATGAGACAGGACGACGACCTGAGTATGACTATCGGAGCAAGCGTTCAGCCTTATTCTACAAAGAGCACCACTATCGTGGACGGTAAGAACACCACTATCGAGCAGGCTGCTGTAAACTGGTCTCCTAACGCCCGTCTCGAATACGATTTCAACAATACAACTTCACTGCGTTTAACCTACAACGGCAGAACTTCTCAGCCGTCAGTCAACCAGTTGAACCCTGTTGAGGATAATACAAACCCTCTGCGTATCGTCAGAGGTAATCCTGACCTGACCCAGACATTCTCTCACAACGTGAACGTCAATTTCTTCAGGAACAACCGACAGACATTCTCTTCAATGAATGCCTCTATGGGATTCACTTACAATAACAACAATATCGTGAACGGCAGCTGGACCACCAAGCAGGGTGTCACCTACTCAGTTCCTATGAACAACAAGAAAGGTACATTCTCTACCAACGCCCGCTTCATGTTCAACATCCCTATCGCCAAGAGCAACTTCTCGGTTATGAATGAGATACAGGCCACCTACTCAAGGTCAATTTCATTCGTAGGAAAGGACAATATCGACGGAAACGACCCTTCATCATACCTCGATCCGAACAACTACAACGAGAACAAATACACCACCATCAACATCAACGAGAACCTCAGATTCACTTACAG
>JAGDBY010000031.1 GCA_017958765.1 Bacteroidales bacterium
CGGAGAATGAGTCCCGTCGCCGTTCTTCCTTAGCAGAGCGCAGAAGAACCCTTCTCCGCGGGTGATTCCCGGGACGAACTGAAGGCCGCAGCGGGTTTTTACAGCTCCTTCTATCTGAATATCGACTACCTGCGCCCCCAGTTCGGAAGCTATCCAGGCCACATTGTCGTCATTCTCGAAATGATTGTAAGTACAGGTAGAATAGACCAGGTAACCTCCCGGGCGGAGCGATGTCCAGGCGTCGGCCACTATCTTTCTCTGGCGGGAAGAGCAAAGGGCCACATTGGCTGCCGACCACTGCTCAACGGCTTCTGAGTCTTTCCGGAACATCCCTTCGCCCGAGCAAGGAACGTCGGCGAAAACCACATCGAAGAAACCGGGTACTTTCTTAAAATCTGCCGGATCCGAATTTGTAACCACGACGTTACTTCTGCCCCACTTTGAGACATTCTCAGCCAGAACGGTAGCTCTGCTCCGGATAACTTCATTGGCAACCAGAAGAGATCCGCCGTCAATTGCCGAAGCGATGGCCGTAGTCTTCCCTCCGGGAGCGGCGCAAAGGTCGAGAATTCTAAGTGAGGTGCCCTCGGCATTCAGGGCTTTCAGCACGGAGACCACCGACATAGAAGAGGCCTCCTGAACATAATACGCTCCGGCGTGGAACAGAGGATCCAGAGCGAATGAAGGACGTTCTTTCAGATAGATACCGTCCTGACACCATAAAACAACTCCATCGACGTTGCCGTGAAAATGTTCACGGAAATCATCGATGGAGAGTTTAAGGCTGTTTCGGCGTACCGAAACTACAGGTTCGCTGTTCTCAATGGCATTAAGCAGTGTCGAAGCGTTTTCCTTCCCGAGGGAAGCGACGGTATTCTCGACAAATGCCCGGTCCATTGTTATTCATTGACTGCCTCTACAGCTGCTTTGATCTTAGCTGTGTCAGTCATTCTGGTACCGTACTCGTCAACCAGAGTGGTTCCGCCCATGTTGATCTTAGGGTTGCGGAACACCATGCCGCTGTCATAAACTGACATGCCTGACAGATGGTACTCTTTAGCGCCTGTTATCTCAAGAAGAGTATGAATATTGCCGGCATTCACACCGCTTCCCGGCATAATGATAATCCTGTCTTCAGCTTTCTTGACAAGCTTGGCAAGAACCTCAACGCCTTCAGGAGCAGTCTGAGCTCCGCCTGAAGAGAGAATACGGTTGCAACCAACTGATATCACGTCTTCGAGAGCTTTTGAAAGGTCCGAACACATATCGAATGCACGGTGGAATGTAACGTCAAGGCCCTTGCATTCAGCCATAAGACGCCTCATCAGAGGAACGTCCACCTGGCCGTCAGGAGTCAGACATCCGAACACGACACCGTCCATTTTCAGTTCACGGGCAACGTGTATATCTTCTATCATCTCAGCAATTTCACGCTCTGAATAGAGGAAGTCTCCGCATCTAGGACGGATCATTGCATTGATTCTGATTGTGACGGCTTCCCTGGCTTTTTTCATAAGGCCGTATGACGGAGTCAGACCGCCCACTTCCAGGGCAGAGCACAATTCAATTCTATACGCGCCGCCGGCCTGTGCTCTTACACAACTTTCAGTACTGCCGGAGCAATTTTCAATATTGTATTTCACTTTCTTCTATTTTAATGTTACCTCTACGATATAATCAGGAACTCTCTTAGTAGCAGGAACTTCAGCGAGTTTAAGGTAATAAACTCCGTCAACTACCTGTTTGAAGGTTACAGGAGCCTTGGTATCGTATACATTAACGGCTTTAATCTTAGTACCTGCAGGGAGGGTGATTGTCAGATTATCCTGTGCAAGATCAAGAATGTGGAGATAGAGGGTCTTGTCTTTCTGAGTGGTAACACCCCAAGTCTGAGGTTTGATAATACCGCCTCTTACACCGCCTTTAACAGTCTCGCCGTATTTGTTCATCCATTCACCGAGTTCGCTGAGGCGCTGGAGTGACATTGGAGGAAGCTCACCGCTTGCTGTAGGGCCGATGTTCAAAAGAAGGTTGGCGTCACGGCCTGCGGTTCTGACGATAAGTTGAACGATCTCTGAGAGAGGTTTGTATCTCTTGTCTGAAATCTTGTAACCCCAAGCTGTGTTCATAGTCTGGCAAGTCTCGAGAGGGAGTTTTGTGCTCACTTCCTGACCTGCGCTGTAACCTGCCTGGTTCTCACCCGGAACGTCACGCTCGAAGCATTGGATATCTTCGTGCTCGTAAGGTGAGTGGTGGTGGTTGTTGGCGATAAGACAAGCGTCGTTCAAAGCGTGGATTGATTCGTAAAGCTCAGGGAATCTCCAGTTGAAGTTAGGGTTTGTCTGAGTCTGATCCCATTCTCCGTCAAACCATACACAATCTGCATTGTATTTAGTAACAATCTCTGCGCACTGGTTCTTCATGAACTCAAAATAAGTGCTGTAGTCACCGTGTGTTCTACGGCCTACGCCTCTGCCTGTACGTCCGAGAGGATAGTAATCGTCACGGGTCCAGTCAATAAGAGAATAATAAACGTGGAAACGGAGTCCCTGTTTGTGGCACTCGTCGCTGAGCTCTTTCAAAATATCTCTCTTGAAAGGAGAAGCCTTCATAATGCTGAAGTCAGAATACTGAGTGTCGAACATTGAGAATCCGTCGTGGTGACGTGAAGTAATACAGATGTATCCGGCACCGGCGTCTTTGAAAGCTTTAACCCAAGCGGCTGCGTCGAATTTTGATGGATAGAAACCGGCTGCTGCCTGACCATACTCTTTATAGTCAAGGTTACCGTCATTCAGATACCATTCTCCTTGGCTGAACATACTGTAGATACCCCAGTGAAGGAAAATACCGAAACCGGCGTCACGGAAGTTTTCTCTCTGCTCCAGGTTAGCTGCAGTAGGAACGTAAGTTTGCTGTGCGAAAACAGTAGGAACTGCGATAGCTAGCAGAACGATTGATAGAAAGAATCTTTTCATAAACAATTAGTTAGTTAATATAATAGTTGCAATTTTCGTCAAATTAGAAACAAATTTAAGTAAAACGACGGAAAAATCAAAGAGGCTTAATTAGCATGATACAACTTTTTCGTCTGATAAGTAGGCTCTGTAGTAAGATTCACACCCAGTTTGCGGAACACTCCCACGTCAACCTGAGAGAGGATTACGCTCGCGTGAACCTCACATCCGTTCAACTCTGCGAGCTTGTCGAGAGCCTTTTTCGCCACTGCATCGGTGGATGCGCTTATGGAGAGGGCTATAAGGACTTCGTCAGTGTGCAGACGCGGATTGGTGTTGCCCAGATGGTCGGTCTTCATATCGCAGATAGGGGTTATGACTGCAGGAGGGATGAGCTTGATCTCGTCAGGGATGCCGGCCAGATACTTGAGGGCATTGAGGAGCATCGCAGCTGAAGCGCCGAGCAGCTTGCTGGTCTTACCCAGGACGATGGTACCGTCGTTCAGCTCGATGGCGGTAGCCGGGCCTCCGGTCTCTTCTGCGTGTTTTACAGCAGCCTGAGCCACTTTTCTGTCCGCAGCGGTGATTCCGGCCTGATCCATAATCAGCTCTATCTTGTACTTAAGGTCGCCCGGAAGATTCTCCTTTCTGATCTGGCAGAGTGTATTGTAGTAGCGTCTGATTATCTCGTTCTTGGATGCGGCCACGATGACATCGTTGTCGACTACGCACTTGGATATCATATTGACACCCATATCGGTAGGCGATTTGTAAGGAGATTCCCCGAGAATCTTCTTGAGAATGGCATTCAGCACCGGGAAAGCCTCTACGTCCCTGTTATAATTAACGGTAGTGACTCCGTAGGCCTCCAGATGGAAAGGGTCAATCATATTGACGTCGTCCAGATCCACGGTAGCGGCTTCGTAAGCCAGATTTACAGGGTGCTTGAGAGGAATATCCCACACAGGGAAGGTCTCGAACTTTGCATAACCGGCCTTTATACCACGCTTGCTGTCGTGATAGAGCTGAGACAGGCAGGTGGCCAGCTTGCCGCTGCCGGGACCCGGGGCGGTCACCACGACGATCTTCCTGGTAGTCTCTACGTACTCGTTCTTACCGAACCCCTCGTCGCTCACGATCAGAGGAACATTTGAAGGGTATCCTTCTATCGGATAGTGTCTGTAAACCTTCAGTCCCAGACTCTCCAGCTTGGCCTGATATGCCACTGCTGCAGGCTGATTCTGGAAACGGGTCAGCACCACACTGCTCACATACAGGCCGTATCCTCTGAAGGCGTCTATAAGCCTGAGGACGTCCATATCGTAGGTTATGCCCAAATCTCCCCTGACCTTGTTTCTCTCTATATCTCCGGCGTGGATTGTGAGAATAATCTCAGCCTGGTCCTTAACCTGAGAAAGCATTTTGATTTTACTGTCAGGGTGGAACCCGGGAAGGACACGCGCTGCGTGGAAATCATCGAAAAGGTTTCCTCCGAATTCCAGATAGAGTTTTTCTCCGAACAGCTCGAGTCTTTTCTTAATATTTTCAGATTGGACCTTTAGGTAAAGAGAATTGTCAAAACCTACACTTTGCATGATTTTTTGCTATATTTGTGGTGAGATACAAATGTAATATTTTTTAGAAATTATGACATCAGGTTGGCTTTTAATTATAATAGTTTTTGTCCTGGGACTGATAGTCCAGACAAAGCTTGACAGCGTATTCAAAAAATATGAGAATGAATTCTCCCCGGGAGGTCTTACAGGTAAAGACATCGCGGAGAAGATGTTGAGAGACAACGGCATACACGACGTCACAGTCACCTGCATAGAAGGCAGGCTGACCGACCACTATAATCCTACCGACAAGACAATCAACCTCAGCCGGGGCGTTTACTCAGGCAGAAGCGTCTCAGCGGCTGCAGTGGCAGCTCACGAGACCGGGCACGCTCTTCAGCACGCCCAGGGTTACGCACCGCTCAAACTGCGCTCGGCTCTGGTTCCGATGGTGAACATTTCTTCGTCACTGTCGCAGATTGTGATTATTCTGGGTATCCTTACAATCAACGTATTCCCTGCCCTATTCTGGCTGGGTATCGCTATGTTCGCGATGGTTCTTCTGTTCAGTGTAGTGACTCTGCCGGTAGAATACAACGCCTCACAGAGAGCTCTGGCCTGGCTTGAGAGCAGCGACACCCTGAGAGCCGTCAATCTGGATCACGCCAGAGAGGCTCTTACATGGGCTGCAAGAACATACCTTGTCGCAGCGCTCTCGGCACTTGCCACTTTGGTTTATTACCTTGGATTTGCCAGAAGGAACTAACGTTCAGAGACGTTAAACAGACTGTCAAGCTGTTCCATGATAGAAGCGCGCAACGCTTTGGTTTCGTGGAACAGTTTGTTTTTTGTCAGGATGAAACGGGTCCTTCTGAACCTGTTGTAGAGTTTGACAAGGTCCACTTTCATATGGTAGTAGAGCTTCAGCGTGTAAGGCCATACCACCATAGCCAGAAGGGCGATCCAGAAATGCTTTGAGATAATCCATACTGCCGCCAGCACTATCAGGCTCCATATCGGAACTACCGCAAGGGTGCCCAGACCTATATGCAGCGAAGCATGAAGCTGTCTGTCTTTCATTTTGGCCGTAAGCAGGTTGCTTGCCCTGTAAGGGATGACGTTCAGCAGGAACGTAGCCAGTACGAGCGGCGCGAACAGAACCCACAGAATTCCTCTCAGCCAAGACCATACGAACACTTTTCTTCCCAGAACCCAGTCGCGGAGATTGAGTTTCTTGAGATTGCCTTCGTACTGAGCCACCTTTGCCATCAGATTCTGATAAGCCGGTTCGTCCTCGGCTTTGAACTCCTGCATTCTCTTATTGATCATAAGATCGGCTTTGTATTCATTCTCGAATATAGGAATCTGTCTGCGGTGTCTGAGAAGAGGACGGCGGTACATATTGCAGATCATCCATATCGAGTCGTAGTTGTCCCAGTCGTCGATGTCGAGCATCAGCTCTTTGACCTTCTCTCTCGACTTCTCAGCCAGAAGGTGCATAGCCCTTTCAGGGTGCTCACGGTAAACATCGTAGAGTTCGGAGAATGTGAACGGCTCACC
>JAGDBY010000032.1 GCA_017958765.1 Bacteroidales bacterium
CGAGCTGCCGCGTCTGGCGCAGTTCTGCAGAATGAAGCCTTACTCCGGAGATGAATCGTACGGCTCGCTGATGAGCTATATCGATCAGGCCAAGAGCATTCTCTACGACATCGGCAATGTCAAAACACTTGCCTACGACAAGGAGGTGACAGCTTTTGTGAAACAGTACGGTATCGAAACTCTTCAGGATCTCAAGCGGGACAATTATAACCTGCAGCTGGAGAATTTCGTCCTCAATCAGAACACCGACAGGCTCTACAGCGTTGTCGGCAATCACATTGTACCTCGCTGCGGATACATATTCCTGACCCCTCAGTCAAAATGCGGAAGGGCTCCGTTCTACAGCAGCGTCAAGATTCTTGGAAGCCGCCAGATCGACACTCTCTGGTATAATATGGGCATTCTTCTGCTGATGTGCATAGTCCTCTGCATTATGCTGATTACAGATTTTCCGGGTAAAATTATCCGACAAGAAAGAACTTAAACAATTAATTAGTATATTTGTCCTCAATACAATAGAATAATCATAATTAATTATCATAATGAAAAGAATATTTATCCTTCTCGTAGCCGTAGCGCTGGTTGCACTTCCTTCTTGCAAAAACCAGAGCAAGGCATCCGGAGAGACTCCTGATTACACTCCGGGCTCAGAGCAAGTCCTCACCGATGAGCTCAAGGCTAATATGGAGAATCTCATTCTCTCTATCAAGCATGCAAAGCCGGTTCTTCCTATGATTCAGAAGAACAGCAGCAAAGTTTCTTTGACAGAAAAAGAGAAAATGGTGAAACCTAACTTCCTTTTGGACCCTACCAAAACCAACAGTATGGTTACCCTCACTCAGAAATACCGTCTTCTCTCTATGTTGGATGTCGACAGAACTATCGCTAAGCTGTACGATATGCCGATTGACAACTACACAGCTACCATCACCAAGCTGCTTGCTGAAATCAACGACCCTGCTCTCAAGGAGTATTTCGACAGACTTCCTGTTGAAGAGAATGTAAACGACGCTTTCAACGATATGATTGCAGCTGCTTACAGAAGCGGCAGAGCAAGCCTCTACTGGGAAGGTTTCGCAGCAGGTATGATTGAGTCTCTGTACATCACCACCCGTGACTTGGATAAATTTATGCCTATGTTCGACGATCAGAGTGTTGCCGACATCACTTTCAACTTGGTCTGCGCTCACGAGAACATCACAGCGCTGATCGACTACTATCCTGAGATGGAAGCTCTTAATGAAATTCTGGATCCTCTGTACGTTCTCAACGCTATCTCAGTTGAACAGTTCAGAAGCCAGCTTCTCTCAGTTAAGAGCGACATTGAAAACAGCCGCGCTAAGCTTTTGAAATAGGCATATTTAATATAGAATAAAGAGAGACGGAGCTTTCCGTCTCTTTTTTTATGTCTTCTTTTTTACTATTTTTGCGACTGATTTTTGTACTAAACCTATTTTAATTCTATCATGGAAAAATATCCACATTATCTTGAGCGACTTCAGGCTGCTACCCGTAAATTCTGGGACAAGCCGGCGCTTAACACAATTGGTGGCGATTCTTTCACTTATGCCCAAATGGCAACAGATATCGCCCGCTTCCACATTGTCTTTGAAAAGGCTGGGTTTAAGAAGGGAGACAAGATTGCACTCTGTGCGAACAATGGAGCAAGATGGGGTTTCGCCTATCTCGCAGTAAATACATATGAAACCGTTATCGTCCCTATTTTGGCTGACTTTAAACCGGAAAGCATTATGGGACTGGTCAATCACTCAGACAGTATCGCTCTGTTCACCGACGTTGAGAAATGGAAGAAGATGGACATTTCCAAAATGCCCGCTCTCCGCGTAGTTTTCGACGTGGACACCTGGAACATTCTCTACTGCAACGATGACGTGATCTCCGATACGGTAGCTCATCTGGATGAGCTCTTCAAAGAGAAATATCCTAACGGATTCGGTCCTGAGGACGTAGTGTTCCCTACCGACAACTGGGATGACCTGAGCACCATCAACTATACCTCAGGTTCTACAGGAGACCCTAAAGGCGTTATGCTTACCTACAGAAACTTCTCTTCAAACGTCGACTACGACCTGAGACACGTTCCTGCAGGTGACAAGATGGTCTCTATGCTCCCTATGGCTCATATGTACGGACTGGTTATCGAGTTCCTGTACCCTCTCTGCAACGGAACCTCAATCTACTGGCTTTCAAAGGCCCCTACACCTGCCGCTTTGATGAAAGCTTTCGCCGATGTTAAGCCTTACCTTCTGATCACCGTTCCTCTGGTAATGGAGAAGATCTACAAGTCAAAGGTAAAACCTATGCTGGAGAAGCCTGCTATCAAGCTTGCACTGAAGATTCCTGGACTGAACAATATTATCTACAATAAGATCCGTGACGGTCTCGTTAATGCATTCGGAGGCAACGTCGAGGAGTTCATTATGGGTGGCGCAGCTCTCAACCCTGAAGTTGAGCGCATCTTCAAGAAGATCAAATTCCCATACCTGGTAGGTTACGGTATGACTGAGGCCTGCCCTCTTCTCGCTTACGAGCACTGGACAAAATACGTTCCCGGTTCTTGCGGAAAGGCAGTCGACATCGCAGAAGTGAGAATCGACTCTGACGACCCTCAGCACGTTGTAGGAGAGATCCAAACACGCGGAGAGAATATCACCATCGGTTATTACAAGAATGAAGAGGCTACAGCCAACGCATTCACAGAGGACGGATGGCTCCGTACAGGCGACCTTGGTATCATCGACGCTGACGGCAACATTTTCATCAGAGGACGTTCTAAGAATATGATTCTCGGCCCTTCAGGTCAGAACATCTACCCTGAGGAACTTGAGGCTGTGGTTAACAACCAGAATTATGTGATGGAGAGCGTCGTTGTAGACCGCGGCGGCAAACTGGTAGCCCTCGTATTCCTGGATGAGCAGGCTATCGCAAAAGCCCTTCTCGACAACGAGGCTAAGGCCGACATTCCTGAGAATATCAGAATAGGCGCCAACAGACAGCTTCCTGCTTACAGCCAGATCTCAAAGGTTGAGATTATGGACAAGCCTTTCGAGAAGACTCCTAAGATGTCTATCAGAAGATTCCTGTATCAATAACAGATATCTGCACTATAAAAAAGGATGGCCCGAGGGTCATCCTTTTTTTATTTAAGCATTTCGCATATCTCTTTGATAGCAGATTTCGCTTCAGGGGTCGGGAACAGAGGATAGACGTGGTTGCACCCGTGCCCGATATGGAGAGTTGAGCCTACTCCCGCCTCCCGTAGAAGCGAGTTGAACCGGAGAATGTCCGGCAGGAGAATCTCTCTGGTACCGGCATAAAGCTCTACCCTCGGAAGGAGAGATAGCTCGCCGTATATCGGACTGATACGCCAATCCCACAGTTTGCTTGTAAGAGGCAGAGAGTCGCCAATCAGGCCGGTCTCTTCTCCGGCCCATCGTTGCGCCGCACCGACGAGAATGTCTGAATTCAGCATCGGGTCCACGTCGGCGAACTGGGAGATATTGGGGTTTGTCATCGTGGCGTCAATCCACGGAGAGAACAGGATGAGCTGTTTCGGCTGAGGGAAGTCCAGCTCGGGCAGCGACTGACACAGAGCCACAGCCAGGCCGCCTCCTGCCGAATCGCCCATAAATGTGATATCGCCCGCCGAATGATTTGAGAGCATTTTCTTATAGGTATTCTCCAGAAGGGAGAATGTCTCCATATAGGTATGGACAGGAGCCAGAGGATATATAGGAACCCATATCTCAATCCCCGTTTTCTTGGCAATCTTCGCCAGAAAATCCCAGTGGAACGGAGTGATCTCCTCAACATAGGCTCCGCCGTGAAGATACAGAACGGCTGGTACAGTATCTCCGTCGTCGAGTCCGGAAGCGCGTATCTCCCGCTAAGAATAATGCTTATCGCGAGCGGTGCCGCGATCA